>JAYUIZ010000411.1:0-24470 GCA_043765595.1 Lysobacter sp.
CCTTCGCTTGTCTTGACATCACCTGCCTCCCGGCTGAAAGAGCCGCGACCGTGCGTGAGATCAGAAGCAAGGGGAAGGTGGGGTGGGCGGACGCTTACGGTCTGTCCGGTAGTGTGCAACCTGCATCGCATAACGAAAAGGCACCCTTTTGAGGTGCCCCTTCGTAAAATACTCGAACTCAAACAAGCGCTTGATCAATGTCGGTTGAGAAGCGCTATCAGACTTGCCGATCGTTCGGCCCGATTCCCGGCATGTTGGTGTGGACCCACTCGTAACCGCCAATGACAGTCTCGGTATAAGTGATGCCGCCGAACGTGTACGTGATCGTGACGTAGATCGGTCTGAAGCCGATGACGCTGCTGCCACCCAGACTGTTACCGCTTCCATCAGTGGTGTAGCCGACCCCACCGTTCAGAGGCTTGGATTCTGTTCCAGGGATAGGAGTAATACCAGAAGGTGTAAAGAGGTTAAGAATTCTCGCTTTCTGCGAACTACCGTCTTTCCACTTGAATGTGACCCTGTCTCCAGGCTCAATCTTATTGGATGGGAATGTGCTGTTATGCACCCCTATCAAACTGGACATAGCATTTTGCAACTCCGCTAAATCGCTATTCAATCCGATACCTGTTGAATTCGGATGGCTGCTGTATGGAGCGCTATTTGCATCAATTGTAAAGTTCGCTGCATAGACCGAAAACGATAAAAGCATCAGCATTATTGAGAAAATTATAGGGCGCATGAATTTCACTGTAGATCTCCTTATATGCAACGAACCGTCAATTTAGAAAATTCACTTGGATCAATCTAATCGATTCTTCTAGCTGTTGTCTGCCCGCTGGGGTCACCAATTCATTCATGACGTATTGCTCGTAATTGTCGTAGCCGCATCCTCCTTGAAAGCACGCCCAATACATGACTGACGATAATTGAGAACAATCCAGTCCTGTTCGGCAAGCTGCAAGCTCCCACGCATAGGTCGCATATTTTCCTTTCGAAAAAGCAGCTGCGGTTTTCTCATCTTTCCAGTGTGGCTCGATCAAGCGCGATAGTGTTCCCATTTCAAATACTGCCCGTGGCGATCTGGATTTTTTAATCGCGTCCACATAGCCGAGCAGCACTTTCGGATCTGTGTTCTCTTCTAAAGTAGCCTGCCGAAGCTTAGCAATAAGGTTCCCGCGCTTCGCACTTTCTTCCAGCCAAAGCATAATAGCTTCGTTAGGAATTGGCTGACCGCCTTCGACTGTTGAGCAACGCTCGGCGAGATTGGTCAGAATTCCTTCAATGTGGTTTCTTGCTTTTGGCTTTGACCTCAATATCTGGTCGAAGTGATCTACCGCACCTTCACGTTTTATGTTGTAAGAAAAGCAGTACCCATACATTTCTGAGAGATACCATTGCGCTTCGGCGTCACCTTGTTCGGCACGTAATTTAACAAGGGCAAAGGGAAGCTCAACCCAAAGCCGCCGCTTACTACCTATGACATCAGGATCTTGTGGATCAATATTCGGGAATTCGTGCGATTGATCTATTTGAGCAGGTTGCTGTGTTATCTCCGCTGCTACGCCAGTTTTAACGATTTCAGGATCTCTATTTTTCAGAAAAAAAAAACAGCCGTCGCGACCAAACCTGACGTCAACACTGCAACGATCAGCTTTTTCATATACCCTTCCCATAGTTTTAGACAAGAAGCAACCCTTTACGTAAGATTTACTTGAAGCAATATCATAAGGTCTGAACCTAAGATCAGACCACCAACTGATTTCATCATTTCCCCATCTCACACATCGAGATTGGCGACCTTCAACGCATTGTCCTCGATGAAGATCCGACGCGGTTCGACCACATCCCCCATCAGGGTGCTGAAGATCTGGTCGGCAGCGACCGCGTCTTCGATCCGCACCTGCAGCAGGCGGCGGCTGTCCGGGTTCACGGTGGTTTCCCAGAGCTGTTCCGGATTCATTTCGCCGAGGCCCTTGAATCGCTGGATCTGGCGGCCTTTCTTCGCTTCTTCCAGCAGCCAGGCGTGCGCCTGGGCGAAGCTGGACACCGGCTCCTCGCGATTGCCGCGGATGATCTTCGCGCCTTCACGCAGCAGGCCGTGTAGTTGCGCCGCGGCGTCGCGCAGCGGGCGCAGTTCGCCCATTTCGAAGCTGGAGAGCGGCAGTACCTGGAGCTGCGATTCGCCCATGTGAGTACGGGTGACGACCAGCGCAGCCGGCTGGGCATCGCTGGCGATCTGCACGTTCACGCGATAACGCGGGCGGCCCAGGCCGGTGCGGTTGAGGCGCGCTTCCAGCGCGTCGAGTTCGGAACGCTCGTCGGTGTTACGCGCGAGCGATGCGGCATCGAGCGGGGTGAAGTCGATCAGAGCTTCCAGCAGCGCCGGGTCGTAGCGATACGCGTTGCGCGCGATCGCGCTGCGCGCGCCCGCATAGAGCAGCAGGAGTTTTTCGAGATTCGCGCCGTCAATCGCTTTTTCGCCCGCGGCGGGAATCAGACCCGCGTTCTCGACCGCGTTGTTGGCCAGATACGCATCCAACGCCGCATCATCCTTGAGATACAGCTCGTTCTTGCCCTGCTTGATCTTGTACAACGGCGGCAGACCGATATAGATGTAGCCGCGCTCGATCAGCTCCGGCATCTGTCGATAGAAGAACGTCAGCAGCAGCGTGCGGATGTGGGAGCCGTCGACGTCGGCGTCGGTCATGATGATGATGCGGTGATAACGCAGCTTGTCGGGGTTGTATTCGTCCTTGCCGATGCCAGTACCCAGCGCGGTGATCAGCGTGCCCACCTCCGCCGACGCCAGCATGCGGTCGAAACGCGCGCGTTCGACGTTGAGAATCTTGCCCCGCAGCGGCAACACCGCCTGATTCTTGCGGTTACGGCCCTGTTTTGCCGAGCCGCCCGCCGAGTCGCCCTCGACGATGAACAGTTCCGACAGCGCCGGATCCTTTTCCTGGCAGTCGGCGAGTTTGCCCGGCAGACCGGCGATATCGAGCGCGCCCTTGCGACGGGTGAGGTCGCGCGCCTTGCGTGCGGCTTCGCGCGCGCGCGCGGCATCGACAATCTTGCCGGTAATGGCGCGGGCTTCGTTCGGATGCTCCTGCAGGAACTCCTGCAAACGCGCGCCAAACGTGGTCTCGACCACCGGTCTGACTTCAGAGCTGACCAGTTTTTCCTTGGTCTGACTGGAGAAGCTGGGGTCCGGCACCTTGACCGACAGCACCGCGATCAGACCTTCGCGCATGTCGTCGCCGGTGAGCGTGACTTTCGCCTGTTTGGCGATGCCGTTCTGTTCGATGTAATTGGTCAGCGTGCGGGTCAACGCAGCGCGGAAACCGATCAGGTGGGTACCGCCGTCCTTCTGCGGGATGTTGTTGGTAAAGCAGAACATCGTTTCCTGATAGGCGTCGGTCCATTGCAGCGCAACGTCGACCACGATGCCGTTCATTTCGCCGCTGACCGAAATCACGTTCTGGTGCAGCGGGGTCTTCAGCTGCGCAAGATGCTCGACGAACGAGCGGATACCGCCTTCGTACTGGAACACATCCTGGCGCTGCCCTTCATGGGCATGCCCACCGCGTTCGTTCGGGCGCTCGTCGGTCAGCGTGATCTTCACGCCCGAGTTGAGGAAGGAGAGTTCGCGCAGGCGCTTGGCGAGGATGTCGTAATGGAATTCAACGTCGGTAAAGATCTCCACCGCCGGTTTGAAACGCAGCAGCGTGCCGCGCTTGCTGGACGCTTCGAGCTGCTTCAGCGGAAACAGCGGTTCGCCCAGCGCGTATTCCTGCAGGTAGTGATATCCGTCGCGCCAGATGTTCAGCCACAGATGTTCCGACAGCGCATTGACCACCGACACGCCCACACCGTGCAGGCCGCCGGAGACCTTGTAACTGTTGTCGTCGAACTTACCTCCGGCGTGCAGCACGGTCATGATGACTTCCGCCGCCGAAACGCCCTCTTCCTTGTGGATGTCGACCGGAATGCCGCGGCCGTTGTCCGAGACCGACACTGAACCGTCTTCGTGGATGGTGACAAGCACATCGTCGGCGTGCCCGGCCAGCGCTTCGTCGATCGCGTTGTCCACCACTTCAAAGACCATGTGGTGCAGACCGGTGCCGTCGTGGACATCGCCGATATACATGCCCGGTCGCTTGCGCACGGCTTCCAGGCCGCGCAGCACGGTGATCTTGCTGGAGTCGTAGGTGTTGTTTGGCGTGGCGGGCTGCTGGGTATCGTCGGTCATTCGCTTCTTTCGGCTGCTGGTGCGGCTACTGGGACATCTACTGCACGGCTGATGGCCGCGCGCCTGAGGCGCACGACACATTAGCTATAGGGTTCAACACAGAATTATAGCGCGGTGCGCCTGGGACGGCGCGGACAGGCTCAGAGCGACGCAACCTGCTGAGACGGCCCGGGCTGCGCCTGTGCGCTCTGTACGGCGCTCTGGGTGGGCTCCTGTTGCTGGGCCTGCTGGCGCTGGGCGCTCTGTTCAAGCGATTGCGCGGCCTGCGTCATCGAGAGTTCCTGAGCCTGTGCGACCGGCAGAGTGATCATCCGGCTGATCGGATCCTGCAGCGCGCCCTAGACTGCGATCAGCGCGGTGCGATCATTATTGAACACCACGGTGTCGATGCGCTCAAGCCGCTGGTTCTGGCCGCCCGCATCGCTGCGGACATCCGCGTTCTGGCTGGCGGCGGCCAGATTGGCGGCAATCACCGGAAGCTGCTCCGAGGTGAAGGTACCCGGCGGAATGTTCGGTGATTGTTGCAGGCCCTGCAGGGCCTGTCGGTAGACGTCGCCGTCAGGCTGCCCGGCATCGCCCGGCTGGCCGGGTAGCCGTTTCAACTCTGATGGATTGAAGTCCGGCCACACCGAACCCTCAGTGCCCAGCGGGTGCGGTCGCCGGATGGTCGGTTCTTGCAGCGTCGGATAGCCGTGCGTGCTCAGACGATCGATCTCTTGCGCGCAGACCATGCGATGGTCAACGCCCGGATCAAGCACGCCCGGAAAGTCCCGCACCTGCACCCCCATGATTTCGCCGAGGGTGCGGTGGGTGGAGTTGCTGTTCACCGTTTCGCCGAAGAGACGGACGCCCAGGTTTGGATAGTTCAGATCCACTGCATTCAGTCGTTGCTGCGCAGCGACCGCGGCATCCCAGCGCGCCATCACCTCCTCGCGATCCGCGGTGAGAACGGTGCGGTGCTGCTGGCCGTTGATGATGTAAGTGTCCTTCGACGTGGCCACGCCCTGTTCGCGCGCGTAATCCGCATCGTGAGCGAAGTGCCAGACGCGCAGTGAGTAACGCTGCTCATCCGTGCCGATGGGGACATAGCGCCCGGTCTGGCGATCCGTGGCCAAACCGTGCAGCTCTGCGAGCGCCTGACCGTTCTCGTCGTGCAGCACCCAGAAATCGTGGCCGGCGGTCCCGCCGACGATGCTCAGGGAGCGGGCTTCGATCGAATATTGCGGTGGCATGCGAGTTCCCCTCTCCAGAAGGCCAATGGCTTATCCGTTTCCCTGCTCCAGACACCGCGACAGATCGCGACGGAAATCGGCGATCGCTGTATCGACGCCGAGATCGATGAAGTACGCGCCGGCACCTTTCAGCTCGACGTCGACTTCGCCGGCAGCGGCACGATGATGCAGTCGGATGCGAAAACCGGTGACGTTGTTGTCCTCGTAATGACCTGTCTCCAAGGTCGCGGTGGCGGTATCGCGCCGGGTGACATCCGCGATCCATAGGTTGTTGTCCTTCGCCAGTGTGTGCGGCTGACGTTCGGCGCAAACAAAGACCGCCTCCGTCCCGAGATTGGTCGCGACCTCAAGCACGGTGTCGGCTTTAGGCGCCCGCATGGTGGCTTCGCGCATGACACAATCTCCGCTGACGATGGCGAGAACAAACATCGGAAAGGACAATAATCGAATGGGATTCAATGACATACCTCTGCATTCCATGGCTTGTGAGCCGTGATGCGACACGATGCGGCGTTGCCATCGATTCCTAAGCCCTCCGCGAAGCCCGGCGGCAAGCCTCAGGCGACGCGCGGCTCGATCCGGCCGTGTTCCACGTGAAACATCTCAACCGAGGTCTCTAGTGCTGCCAAAGCCACCGGAGATTCCGTACCGGTAATGAACACCTGCGCGCCGGAGGCCAGCAGCCGCTCCAACACCCGCCGCTGATGGTGGCGGTCGAGTTCCGAGGCCAGATCGTCCAGTGCGACCACCGGCCATTCCCCACAGGCCGCGGCGTGCCGTTCCGCCTGCGCCAGCAGCACCGCCAGCGCGGTGAGCTTGGCCTGACCCCGCGACAGGGTTTCCCGGCCCGGCAGCGAGGCGTAATCGATACGCCAATCGGCACGGTGAGGTCCGACTGAGGTGAAGCCGTTGGCAAGATCGCGATCGCGGGCGATCAGCAGCGCATCGGCCAAGGACATGCTGTCGCGGGACCAGCCGGGCTGGAATGCAATACTGGCGCGGCCCAACCCAGGTGCAAGCTCGGCGGCCATCGCCTCCAGCACAGGTTCCAGGTCGTCGAGATAGGCCTGACGCCGACGGGTCAGCGGTTCACCGGCTTCGGCCAACTCGTGATCCCAGACTTCCAGCTGCTGATCGCGGACCCTGGCCTTGAGCAGGGCATTACGCTGCTTGAGCGCGCGGGCGTAACGGCGCCACAAACCCAGAAAATATGGTTCCACGTGGAACAAGCCCCAATCAACCAGCCGTCGGCGTGGCTCTCCGCCGCCAGTCACCAGCGCATGACTACCGGGCTCGAAGGTCACCACCGCCAGCGCTGCACAAAGTTCACCCAGCTGCCCGACGGCCTGGCCGTCCAGCCGGCCCTCCCACTTCTGGCCAGAATGCCGCAGGCCTGCCCGGCGGGTACGGCCGGTGATGTCTTCTCGCCATTCGGCGAAGACCTCAACGGCATCCACGCCGGTGCGGATCAGACCATCGCGGACACGTCCACGAAAGCTGCGGCCATAAGCCAGCAGGTGCAGGGCTTCGAGCAGGCTGGTTTTGCCGGCGCCGTTGTCGCCGGTAATGAGGTTGATGCCGGGCGCAGGGTGCAGCTCAACTTCGGCCAGACGACGTACGCCCGCGACCTGGAGACGGGTTACGTGCATACGGACCAGCGTAAGGCATTAAAACGAATACGCCCGGGCAGGCCCGGGCGATTCGTATGTTTCACGTGGAACAGGATGGTGGCTGTATTGGTCCGCATCAAAGACGGAGCGGCATCACAACGTGACGGCATTTCTCACTGCTGGCTTCACGTACAAGCGCGGAAGAGTTGGAGTCGCGCAACTGCAGGACAACATGTTCGTCGCGCAGCGCGGAAAGAGCATCCAGCAGGTAGTTCACATTGAAGCCGATTACCAGGCTGTCGACCTTGGTCTCGGCCTCGATCTCTTCCTGAGCCTCTTCCTGCTCCGGATTGTGGGCGTTGATCTTCAGCTGGCCGGGCGACACTTCGATGCGCACGCCGCGGTACTTCTCGTTCGACAGGATCGCCGCACGCTGTAACGAGGCGCGGAAGGCTTCGCGGTCGATCTTCACTTCTCGGTCGGCACCGATCGGCACCACCGCTTCGTAATCAGGGAAACGGCCATCGATCAGCTTGCTTGTGAATGTCACGTCGTCACGCTTCACGCGGATGTGGCTGCGGCCCATCTCCAGTTCCAGCTCACGGTCGGTGCCTTCTAGAAGACGCTGCAGTTCCAGCACGCCCTTACGCGGGACGATGATCTGGCGCTTGGTCTGCACGGTTTCTTCCAGCACTGCTTCGCACATCGCCAAACGGTGACCGTCGGTCGCGACACAGCGCAGCGCATTGTCGCGCAAATCGAACAGCAGGCCATTGAGGTAGTAGCGAACATCCTGCTGCGCCATCGCGAACGCGGTGCGCTCGATGAGCTCCTTCAAGCCGGCCTCACCGACGCGCACGCGTTCGGTGGCATCCACTTCATCCAGCGCTGGGAAATCGTTGGCCGGCAGACTGGCCAAGGTGAACCGGCTGCGGCCCGCGGAAACGGTGACCTTGTCGCCTGCTTGGGCGATTGTGACTTTGCTACCGTCGGGCAGGGCGCGAACGATCTCGAACAGCTTGCGTGCCGGAATGGTGATCTCTCCGGACGCGGCATCGTCCACGTGGGTGCGTGCCACCATTTCGACTTCGAGGTCGGTGCCCGTGAGCGACAGCAGATCGCCTTCGACCCGGGCCAGCAGGTTGGCGAGCACCGGCAGGGTCTGCCGACGTTCGACCACATTGACGACCTGAGCCAACGGCTTCAGGAGCACTTCGCGCTGCAGACTGAAACGCATGTGATTCGATTCCCCAAATATGACGGTGTGCCGGCAGAACTGCGAAAGTACCAAGCTTCAAAGAGAGATATAAATCTTGAAAGCTGGTGGTGGTGGTGTTTTCAAAAGCCGGGGGTAACAGGTTCAAGCTTATGATTTTATTGCGTTTTATCGCTATACCAAAGTCTGTACAAGCGCTGTGGCTGGATGGATAGAACCTGTGGACAACTTTACAGGGCCGCGACCGCGTCACACTTATCCACAGTTTGTCTCCATCCTGTTCTCATCTTTTGAGACAGCTCATTCGCTGAGTTTGCGAATCAGTTTGTCCCAGTCCTCGCGCAGCTTGCCGTCGCTTTCGCTCAACAACTTGATCTGACGACAGGCGTGCAGGACCGTGGTGTGGTCCCGTCCCGCAAAAGCATCGCCGATCTCCGGCAGACTGTGTTCGGTCAACTCTTTCGCCAAGGCCATCGCCACCTGCCGCGGACGGGCTAGCGAGCGGGTCCGGCGCTTGGACAGCAGATCCTTCATCTGCAGACCATAGTAGTCTGCCACGGCCTTCTGGATATTTGCGATGCTGATCGCCTGCTGCTGCGCGCGCAGTAGATCGCGCAGGGTTTCCTGGGCGAATTCCGCGGTGATCGCGCGCCCGGTGAAGTTGGCCCGTGCAGCCAGCGTGTTGAGCGCGCCTTCGAGGTCGCGAACGTTGCTGCGCATCTTCTTGGCGATCAGCAGGGCCACGTCCTCGGGCAGCGCGACGCCGCGTTCGCGGGCCTTACTCAGCACAATCTGGGCACGTGTCTCGAAGTCCGGCGGCTCGATCGCCACCGACAGGCCCCAGGCCAAGCGCGACTTCAGCCGTGGTTCCAGCCCTTCGACCTCGCGCGGATAGCGGTCGCAGCTCAGGATGATCTGCTGGCGGCCGTCGAACAGCGCATTGAAGGTGTGGAAGAACTCTTCCTGGGTGCGGTCTTTGCCAGCGAAGAACTGGATGTCGTCGATCAGCAGTGCATCAACCTGCTGAAACTGGCGCTTGAAGGCATCCATGGTCTTGTCCTGCAGCGACTTCATCATCGCGCTGAAGAATTGTTCGCTGCGCAGATACATCACCCGCATGCCGGGATTCTGCCTGCGCATTTCGTTGCCGGCCGCGAACATCAGATGTGTCTTGCCCAGCCCGGTGCCCCCGTACAGCAGCAGCGGATTGTGCGAGCGGTCGCCGGGCTTCTGCGCCGCCTGCCACGCCGCGGCGCGACCCAGCTGGTTGCTGCGACCTTCGACGAAATTGTCGAAGCTGTAGTGATTGTCGAGATTGCCGGCGAATTCCGCAGCCGGCCCACGGGTGGCCGCCAGCGTCTGAGTGGGGCTGGGCTGGGCCAACGCGGGCCGCGAAACGGAGCCCACTTCCAGCGACACCGCACTATTGCCGGCGTAGTGCCCCAGCAGTTCACTGATCCGCGGCAGATAGCGGCTCTGCACCGCGTCGCGCACGAAAGCGTTCGGGGCGTACAGCACCAGACCGTCGTCGCGCAGGCGGGCCTGCAGCGGTTTCAGCCAGGTCTGCACTTCCTCGAGCGGCAGTTCGGCTTCGAGGCGTTCGAGACAGCGGGGCCAGGCATCCATCGGGGGTTTTCTTGTCGCGCTTCGCTTGAGACGAGCATAGGAACAGGTCGAGCCGCGCAACCGGCCGCCCCGAACGCGTTCGGTTGGCGTGGTGCGCGAAGTCGGCAGGAGGTTGGGCAGACTACCACCGTGCCGGGCGCCCCGCACTTGCCGTTGGTATCGGCGCATGGGTGGTCAGATTCATGGATAGCATGCATGGACAGCATGCATGGACAGGCGCGCCAGATTTGACCGGCCCGCCGCCGCGACTGCATAATTGCCGGTTCTTGCGGTTCAGGCGCTGCGCTTCGGTGCAGTCCCGCCGTCCCGCCTCAACGCATCACGTCACTCGAGCCCGACCCATGGCGACCAAGCGCACCTATCAGCCCAGCAACCTCAAGCGTAAGCGCGACCACGGTTTCCGTGCCCGCATGAAGACCGCAGACGGCCGCAAGATCCTTGCCCGTCGTCGTGCCAAAGGTCGTACGCGCCTCACTGCCTGATCGTTTCGGTCCTGCGGCCGGCCATGTGCCTGCCGCCGATACGAAGCTATAGGCAGGATGCTTCCGGCATGAACATCCACCGTTCATGAGCACCGGGCATTCCAGCGAAGACCCATTCGGTGCAGATTCTTTGAGCGTTGATCCGATCGGTATGGATCGCATTTCACCTCGCACCGCCCGCTACCCGCGCACTGCGCGGGTACGCGCGCGTCCGGAATTCGACGTGGTGTTCGCGCGCGGCAGCCGGGCGGCTACGCCAATCCTCGCGGTGCATTATCTGGGCGATGATCGCGAAGCCCGCCTCGGCCTCGCAGTCTCGCGCAAGGTTAGTCCCCGCGCGGTGATCCGCAACCGCATCAAGCGCGTGCTGCGCGATCACTTCCGTCGACATCGGGCGATGATAGCCGCAGGCGCCTATGTCGTGGTCGCCCGTCCACCGGCCGCCCGCGCGACCGGGCCGGAGCTGGTGGCCGCATTCGAACAGGCCTTCCGGCAGGCCTTGCGCCGTGCCGCGTTGCCCCCATCCCCCGCGAACGGCACAATGCCGCCCGCTTCCCCCTCTCCGCCCCCTGCGCCGATGTCCAACGGTGCGACGAGTCCGTCAGTCTCATGAACCAATTGCGCACCTTTCTGATTTTCGCCTGGCTGATGGTGGCGACCATCCTGTGGATGGAGTGGAGCAAGGAACAGAGATCCCCGCCGGACACGCCCGCCAGCGCGCAGACCATGGCCGCGCCCACTGTGCAGCCGCAGGGCCTTCCGGTGCCGACGGCGCCAGGCACCGTCCCGGCCGCCGTTCCCGCGGCAGGGGTTCCAACAGCGGCCATCCCGGGGGCGCCCGTCGCCCAGGTTGGTGCCGCACCGCTCGCAGCGCCGCGACTGACGCTCAGCAACGACGTGCTGCGTCTCAGCCTTGACGGCGGTAACGTACATCGTGCCGAACTGCTGAACTACCGCGTCACCCGCGCGCCGGACGCGCCGTTGGTGAGGCTGTTCGACGACGGCGCCGAGAATTTCTATATCGCCCAGAGCGGTTGGACCAGCACGCAGGGCGCGCCGACGCATCAGACCGGGTTCGTCGCCGAGCAGTCTGCGACCGAGCTTAAGCTCGCCGATGGTGCCAAGGACATCAGCGCGCATTACCTGTGGACCGGCGCCGACGGCGTCACCATCCGCCGGACCTACACCCTCACCCGCGGCGAGTACGCGCTGAAGGTGCGCGATGAGATCGCCAACCGCGGCACCCAGCCGTGGACCGGCGACGTTTACCGCTATCTGTCGCGCGTGCCGCATGTGATCAAGCGCGGCATGACCAACCCGGAATCCTTCAGCTTCAACGGCGCGGTCTGGTATACGCCCACCGACAAATACAAAAAGCGCGCGTACGCCGATTACGTTGACGACGGCCCGCTCGATGTCACCACCGACGGCGGCTGGATCGCACTGCTGCAGCACTACTTCTTCACCGGCTGGATTCCGCAGGCAGGCCAGGGCGCCAAATTCGCGTTGGCCAGCAATGGCGACCAGTACGGCATCACCGCCACCGGCCCGCGGTTTACGGTCGCGTCGGGTACAGAAACCAGCACTGAAGCCAAACTGTGGATCGGTCCGAAGCTGCAGGACAAGCTCGCGGCGCAGGCGCCCGGCTTCGGTCTGACCCTCGATTATGGTTACTTCACCTTCCTCGCCGATCCCATCCACTGGCTGCTCGCGAAGCTGCACGGCTTCACCGGCAACTGGGGCTGGGCGATCATGCTGCTGGTGCTGCTGATCAAGCTCGCGCTGTATCCGCTGTCGGCCGCGCAGTACAAGTCGATGGCGAAAATGCGCA
Organism: Lysobacter sp.; assembly: GCA_043765595.1. Taxonomy (GTDB): domain Bacteria; phylum Pseudomonadota; class Gammaproteobacteria; order Xanthomonadales; family Xanthomonadaceae; genus Lysobacter_I. The sequence continues at coordinate 12,247 of JAYUIZ010000411.1, forward strand.
AGTTCCAGCCGCGCATCCAGCAACTGAAGGAACGTTACGGCGACGACAAGCAGAAGTTCCAGACCGCGATGCTGGAGCTGTACAAGAAAGAGAAGATCAATCCCGCAGGCGGCTGCCTGCCGATTCTGATCCAGATGCCAGTGTTCCTGGCGCTGTACTGGGTGTTGATCGAATCGGTCGAACTGCGTCAGGCGCCGTGGATCCTGTGGATCCAGGACATGACTGCGCGCGATCCGTATTTCATTCTGCCGGCCATCAACATGGCGGTGATGTGGTTCACGCAGAAGCTGTCGCCGATGGTCGGCGTCGATCCGATCCAGGCGCGCATGTTCCAGTTCATGCCGCTGATCTTCGGCGTGATGTTCGCGTTCTTCCCCGCCGGCTTGGTGTTGTACTGGGTCACCAACGGCGCGCTGGGCCTGATCCAGCAGATGTGGATGATGCGGCGCTACGCCGACAAGTCGACGCCAGCGACGGTGGAGAAAGCCTAACCCGCAGCACCGAAGTTACAACGAAGCCCGCCGCAAGGCGGGCTTTGTGTTTTTAGACGCTGCGTGTGTGTGGACGTTGCGCGATCCGCAATTCGTGCAGAATCCGATCCAACGCCTGTCTTCCATCGACCAAGGAACCTGCATGCGGAACTCCACCAATACTCTGCTGCTGATCATCGGCACCGCGGTCGCGGTCGCGGTCGCCGTCGCCGTCGTCGGGGTGGTCGCTGCTAACATGATCCCGCCGCTGTTCGTCGACGTGCTCGAAAATTTCGGCACCGAGCTGCCCTGGCTTACCCGCCTGTTTGCGCAGGGCGGTGGATTCCTGTGGGTATTGCCGCTACTGGTGCCGGCGCTGTCGTCGTTCGTGCGCGTGCGCACGGCGGACGACAAGCGCCGCGGCATCGTCGCGCTGCTGCTGGGCGTGGGCATCGGTTTCGCGCTGCCGAAGGTGTGCCTGTTGTCGATGTATCCGCCGATCTTCGGCTTGGCCGCCGCCGTCGACGGCGGTTGATCGCATGCAGCACCGCGACACCCAGCCTCACGACACCATCGCCGCGATCGCCACCGCTTCGGGCGCCGGCGGCGTCGGCGTCGTGCGCATCTCCGGTCCGCAGGCACTCGCGATCGCGCAAACCATCTGCATCAAATCGCTGATTCCGCGTCATGCGCACTACGCGCGGTTTCACGACGAACGCGGCCAAACCCTCGACGATGGCATCACGCTCTACTTCAAGGCGCCCGCAAGCTACACCGGCGAGGACGTGGTGGAGCTGCAGGCGCACGGCAGTCCCGCGGTGTTGCGTCAGTTGCTCGACCGCTGCTGCGCGCTGGGCGCGCGCATGGCCCGCCCGGGCGAGTTCAGCGAACGCGCGTTCCTCAATGGCAAACTCGATCTGGCCCAGGCCGAAGCGGTGGCCGACCTCATCGCCGCCGGCGATGCGCGCGCCGCGCGTGCGGCCCGGCGTTCGCTTGACGGGGTGTTTTCGCGTCGCGTTAATGGGCTGGCCGATGCGCTGCTGCGATTGCGCATCCACGTGGAAGCGGCAATCGATTTCGTCGACGAACCGCTGGACACACTGGGTGGCGAGGCCTTGCGCCGTGGATTTGTGCAGGCCGGCGCCGATCTGGACGCGCTGCTGCGCGAGGCCGAGCGCGGGCAGAAGCTGCGCGACGGTCTGCACGCGGTGATCGTTGGCCCGCCGAACGCAGGCAAGAGTTCTCTGCTGAATGCATTGGCAGGCAGCGAGCGCGCCATCGTCAGCGATATCGCCGGCACCACGCGCGATCTGCTGCGCGAAACCGTGCGCGTGGATGGCGTCGAACTGACCCTGGTCGATACCGCCGGCCTGCGTACGGGCGGCGACACCATCGAGCGCGAGGGCATGCGTCGCGCCGAATCCGAACTGACCCGCGCGGATCTGGCGATCGTGGTGCTGGACGCCCGCGAGGTCGCGGCTGGCCTCGCTGCGGTCGCCGAGGCGATCGCGGACGTGCCGCAGCGGCTGTGGGTGCTCAACAAGACCGACCTGCTGGTGGCAAAGCCCCTCGAACCGGTGCCGGGCCCACTGTTTGAGGACGATGCGGTCCGGGTGTCGGCACGGACCGGCGCTGGGTTGGACGCGCTCCACGCCCGGCTCCGCGCCCTCGCCGCTTGCGAAGGCGACGGTACCGAAGGCACGTTCAGCGCGCGCGCGCGTCAGGTCGACGCTTTGCGTCGCGCCGCGCAGGAATTGGTCGCAGCGCGGCAGCAGCTGGATGGGGATATGCTGGAGCTGACCGCCGAGTCGCTGCGCGCCGGCCACGACGCGCTGGGAGAAATTACCGGCATACTTGCGTCAGATGACCTGCTCGGTCACATTTTTTCGAGCTTCTGCATCGGAAAGTAGATTGAACGCGGCCTTGGGGATCATGAGTGCCGCTACAGGGGGTGCGCTGGCACAGGATGTGCTTGCAAACTATGACTCCAGCCAGCCAGCAGGGAAACCATCGTGATGTCCGCCGTCCAAGACACCGCTTCCAAGTCCTACCGTCCGTTCCGCGACGGCTTCCGTTACGCCGCGCTGTCCGCGGCCCTGGTGCTGGCCATCGCCGCTTGCGGCGGCGACAAGGCGGAAACCGATCCCGCCGCGCAGCCCGATCCCGCTGCACAGCCGGTGCAGGCCCCTCCGGCCCCGGCCATTTCCGCGCAGGTCGCGGCGATGAGCGTCGACCAGCTGCGTGAAGCCGCCCGTGCCGCTCAGACCGAACAGCGCATGTACGCGCCTGCCAGCAACAACGCGATGGAATACTACCTCGCCCTGCGCGACAAACAGCCGAACGACGCCGCCGTCGCCAGCGCCCTGACAGACCTGATGCCCTACGCACTGATCGCCGCCGAGCAGAGCATCGCCCGCGATGATTTCGTCGAAGCCCAGCGCCTGTATGCGCTGATGGAAAAAACCGACAAGGCCGCGCCCGCGCTGCCACGCCTGAAACAATCGCTCACCGACGCCCAGACCAGCTTCGCCCAGCGCCAGCAGCAGACCGAAGTGGACGCTGAAACCGAGAAGGCGCGTCTGGCCAAGCTCGAGGAAGACCGCAAGAAGGCACAGGAAGACACCCAGCGTGTGGCCGCGGAACGACTCGCCGGCCAGCAGGCGCAGCAGGCCGAAACCGTACGCCAAGCCGAGGCCAACCGTCAGGCCGAAGCCAACCGCCAGGCCGAGGCCGCACGCCAGGCCGAAGCCAACCGCCAGGCCGAGGCTGCACGCCAGGCGGAGGCTGCACGTACGCCGACCACGGCCACCGCCACCGCCAACGATCTGCGTGCGATCAGCACGCCCTCGCCGAAGTATCCGCCGGAAGCCCTGCGTGCCGGGCAGTCAGGCGAAGTGTTGGTCGAGTTCACGGTGGGCACTGATGGTTCGGTCAGCGCTGCGCGCGTCGTCCGCGGCACCCCGCCGCGCGTGTTCGACCGCGAAGCGGTGACGGCCGTCAAACGCTGGCGTTTCCAGCCTGTGGCGTCGCCGGTTACCACCCGCCGCACCATCGGCTTCAAGCCGGGCGGCTGAACCACGGCGCGCCCGCGTACGACAGCTCACAGCACAAACCCGGCTTTCGCCGGGTTTGTGGTTTCTGGAACATGGATCTGTGCGCGGTCCTGCAAAGCCGCCTTGGGCTAGGCCGCTTGGCCCAGCTCGCAGTCCGTCGGCCAGGCCGCATTGCCGCTCCGGCAGACGCATGCATCGGGATCCGCGGGATTCAGGATGCAGATCGAGGCGCTGCGGATAGGCTGTTCGGCAAGTGTGCGCATGAGGCGCGGGCCGCGGCCGCCGTAGCGGGGTCGGGTCGTCTGGGGCGACGACGGCATGAAGATCATTTCGCTCTTGAACAAACGCATGGGGTGACACTCCTTGGGGGGATAAGGTCGGAACAGGTCCTTCCGTGGCGGCGAAGTCTGAAGGCAGAACATGACGATCGCTCTTCGGCGCAACGCATCGGTTCCCGTGGCATTCAGGCTGCACGCTCAACGACGTGCGTCGGCATGGCGGCGGTGGCCTCCATGGCTGTGATGACAGCGATGATTTGGGTGTGCACGGATGCATCCGCAGGTGCGGCGTCCGGATGCGCGGCGTCCAGATGCGGCAAGGCATGTCGCCCATAGCGCTGTAGACGCGGTGCGCGCCGGCCGTAGGCGAATCGCGTTCGAGGCGGTTCCAGGAACAGCATTTCGGTCTTGAACAGGTGCATGGATCACTCCTTTGGTGTTGGACGAAGCGCAGGGTGGTCGGGTCGGTGTCGGGGGGGGGCAGGCGGTGGATACAGGGCGTGCGCAGCAGACGCCGCCGGCATCGATGGCGATGTCCGGCAACGAACGGATCTGCAGCGAAGGCTTGAAATGGTTTGGCTTGAAACTGTCTGGCTTAAAGCGGTCTTGCTTAAAGCGGTCTGGCTTGAAACCGCGGTCGGGCTTGAAGACGCGCGAAAAATGCGCAACAGCGGGCACACTCCATCGGTCGCATCAGTTGCCCGGCGGCACATCCTTGTGCCGGAGGAGGCGCTCCCGGCCGCGCCTCGACGGCTGCGATCCGGGCCTCCCCTGTCCTTGACGCATCCTTGCGGACCGAGCGTTCATTGTCTCCCCAAGTCGTCTCGCGGACTGCGACGGCAGCGCTGCGGATCAGGAAGAAAAACCTTTTTTTCCAGACGTTCCGTGTTTTTTTTGGCGTAGGGGAATCATAGGTTTCCGGCATCTCACGGACTGCGAATCCGATGAATCGATCCGCGTCCGCGAGGACGTACTGACCAGCATCCGCTGACGTACACTCCGCGCATGTCGACGCGCCCCGAACACCGTCCACCCGACCCCGCGCTGCGTGCGGCTGCGCGCATCGCCGACGGCTTCGACGACTACAACGCGCGCTTCTCCGATGTCACCCGACGCGCGCGCAAACGCTTTGAACGCCGCGACTGGCGGCAGGCGCAGACCGACGCCACCGCGCGCATCGATCTATACGAAATCTGCGTGCGCGAAACCTTGGGACGGCTGGAATCGCTGCTTGAAGAGCGCGTGCGTTCGCGTCCGCTGTGGCGCGGCATCCGCGCGGCCTACGCGCTGCGTATCGCCGCGCTGGCGGATCGCGAGCTGTACAAAACCTTCTACAACTCGCTGGCCCGGCGGTTCTTCCAGATTGATGGTGTCGCGCCGGACGTGGAGTTCCTGGCGCTGGAGATCGTACCGACCGGCGACCCCGCCTGCCCAGGCGAGCTGCGCCACCATCCCTTCGATGGCGATGCCGCCGAAGTTTGGCGCGGCATCTTCCACGACCTGGCCTATGTCAACGGTTGGGCCGATCTCGATGCCAGCGCGCGGTCGGTCGGGGGCGCGCTGCAGTCGCGCGGCGTGATCGGCGTGTCGATGTTGAAGACGCCGTTCTATCGCGAACGCCGCGCCTATCTGGTCGGCCGCGCGTACGGTGCATCGGGTGCGTCGTATCCGGTAGTGGTGGCGCTGACCAGCGAGACCGGCGGCGTGCGCGCCGATGCGGTGATCGTCGACGACCAGCAGATCTCGATCCTATTCGGATTCTCGCGCAGCTATTTCCATGCCGACATCGACCGCGTCGGCGATGTTGTCGCGTTCCTGCATGCATTGCTGCCGCGCAAACCGCTGGACGAATTGTTCACCGTGGTCGGCCGCATCAAACAGGGCAAGACCGAACGCTATCGCCAGGTGTTCCGCCATCTCGGCGAGCATCTCGATGAGCATGCCGATGAAGAACTTGTGCTCGCCGACGGCGAACGCGGCATGGTGATGGCGGTGTTTACGCCGCGCGGTTATCCGGTGGTGTTTAAGCTGATCCGCGACCGCTTCGCGTATCCCAAGGATATGCTGCGTGCCGAGGTCGAGGAAAAATACCGGCTAGTGTTCCGTCGCGATCGCGTCGGGCGTCTGGTCGACGCGCAGGAATTCCTGCGCCTGCGCTTTCCTAAACGGCAGTTCGCGCCCGCTGCGTTGGACGAACTGCTGCGCGAATGCGCGCAGACCGTGCAGCTGGAAGGCGACGAAGTGCTGATCAAACACTGCTACGTCGAACGCCGGGTGCGTCCGCTGAACCTGTACGTGCGCGAAGCGCCGGCGCCGGCCGCCGAGCGCGCTGTGCTGGAATATGGCCAGGCGATCAAGGATCTGGCGCGCAGCAATATCTTTCCCGGCGATCTGCTGTTGAAGAACTTTGGCGTGAGCCGTCATGGCCGCGTACTGTTCTACGATTACGACGAACTGTGCCTGGTCGAACAGTGCAAATTCCGCGCTGTGCCGGCGATGCGAGAGGAAGACGAGACCCGGCCGCTCGACGAGTGGCTGTATGCCGCCAGCAACGACGTATTTCCGGAACTGTTTCCGCAGTTCCTCGGCATCCTGCCCGCGCTGCGCAAACGCTTGTGCGAGGAACACGGCGAAATCTTCGACCCCGCGTGGTGGCGCGATGTGCAGTCGCGATTGGCCGCCGGCGAATACTTCGATGTGGCGCCGTATCCCGATGCCGCGAAGCTGCCGCAGGCACGCGAGCCGCACAACGATTTGCGCTAGGCTGTGCTCCCCTTCCGACGACACTCCCGCCGCCATGCCGAATCTGTCCGCGTCCGCACTGCGTTGCTGTCTGATCCTCGCCTTGGGTACGCCGTTGATCGGCGCCTGCACATCCATGAATACCAATACGAACACTGCCGCGGCCGCAGAAGCGGGTCAGGCGTCCGTAGCCGATACCGCGCTGTCCGATGCCATCGCCGGCACTTGGCGCGATCCGAAGAATGCCGCGCGCGACCCGTCCCGGCATCCACGCGAAACCCTGGGTTTCTTCGGCGTGGCCGCGAACGAGACCGTGCTCGAAATCACTCCCGGCGGCAGCGGTTGGTACGCGGAGATTCTCGCGCCGTATCTGCGCGACGACGGTAGTTACATCGCGGCGCTGGTCGACCCGATGGCGGTTGCCGAAGGTCGCAGCCGTGAAAACCAGCAGAAGACGATGGATGCGCTGAAATCGCGACTGGCGAAAGCGCCGGCGCAGTTTGATCGCACACGCTTCGCCGCATTCGATCCCAAGCAGCCGACGTTCGCTGCAGCCAGCAGCGTCGATACCGTGCTGACGTTCCGCAACGTGCATAACTGGATCGGCGGTGGCACCGCAGATGCGTACTTCGCCGGCTTCTACGCCGCGCTGAAGCCGGGTGGCGTGCTGGGCGTGGTCGAGCATCGCGCCAAGCCGGGGACCGATCTTGAGAAAATGAAGAAGTCGGGTTATCTCACTGAGCAACTGGTGATCGATCTCGCGACCAAGGCCGGCTTCGTGCTGGACGCGCGCAGCGAAGCGAATGCGAATCCGAAAGACACCGCCGATCACCCCAACGGCGTGTGGACGTTGCCGCCAACCAACCGTCACGATGCCGAAGATGCGGCGATGTATCTGGCCATCGGTGAAAGCGACCGCATGACGTTGCGGTTCGTGAAACGCGCCAAATAAATCGATCCGATAGGACAATCCCGTAGAGCGGCCCTCAGGCCGGCCCAAGTAGAACCTGATTGGCGACGACATCAGGGCCGTGCCCACGGCCCACGAAAACGAAACAGTTGCGTATCGGAAGCAGCGGCCTGTAGGCCGCTACGGGAGCGAATCCTTGCGCGCTTCCAACAACCGCTGCAACAGCGCGATCTGCTCGCCCTGCGCCGCTAGGATTTTCTCCAGCTGCTCCACCCGCAGCTGGTCGAGCTTGTCGTGCAGCGCCATGATTTCCAGCTCGGCTTTCAGATTGACCTGGTAATCATGCTCCGCCGCTGTGCGGTCGCGCTCGGCGTGGCGGTTCTGGCTCATCATGATCACCGGCGCCTGCAGCGCGGCCAGCATCGACAGCAGCAGATTAAGGAAAATGAAGGGATAAGGGTCGAACGGGTCCGCGCGCAGCAGCCAGACGTTCGTCGCCACCCACAGGCCGAGGAACAGCATGAAGATGCCGATGAAGGTCCATGAACCGCCGAAATGCGCAACACCGTCGGCGACTCGCTCGCCGAACGTGCGGTCGTCGCCGCTGCCGGGCACTGGCGCGATGCTGATATGTTCGCGGCGATGGATCCGGGTCAGCACGGCGCGTTCGGCGGCGCTGGCCTGCTCCCAGGCCTTGCCCAGCAGGCGGGTGGAAAGCGCGGTGAGGTCGTGGTTGTTCATGACGATGCCGGTAAGGATTTCTGCGTACAGCATAGGCCTGCAGTGTCATCGCGCACGCGCTGATGGCGCGCCATGCTGATCGCATTCAACAAACCCTACGGCGTGCTCTGCCAGTTCACCGATCGCAGCCTGCCGCCTCGGCCCACGCTCGCTGACTTCCGACTGCCACGCGGTGTCTATGCGGCCGGCCGGCTCGACCACGACAGTGAAGGTCTGTTGCTGCTCACCGATGACGGCGCACTGGCGCATCGCATCACCGATCCACGTCATAAGCTAGCCAAAACCTATCGCGTGCAGGTGGAAGGCATGCCGCAGCCGAAACAGCTCGACGCGCTGCGTCGCGGCGTGGAACTCAATGACGGGATGACGCTGCCGGCGCAGGCCGACCTGATCGAAGCGCCATCGCTATGGCCGCGCGATCCGCCGGTACGCTTCCGGAAAACCGTACCCGATGCGTGGCTGCAACTGGTGATCCGCGAGGGCCGCAACCGTCAGGTACGGCGGATGACCGCAGCGGTCGGACTACCGACGTTACGGTTGGTGCGTGTGGCGATTGAGGAATGGGTATTGGATGGACTGATGCCGGGGGAATGGCAGATAGTGCGTGAGTAGTGCCTTGTCGTACGCTTGATCCATAGCGAAAATTGGGCAATGAAAGTAGAACAGCCAGGAAACCCCGGCTGTTCTGGATGCCGCATGGGACGTTACTGCTGCTGCGGAATACGCAGGACCTGACCCGGGTAGATCTTATCGGGATCCTTCAACATCGGTTTGTTGGCTTCAAAGATGGCGTGGTATTCATTGGCATTGCCGTACATCTCTTTGGCGATCTTCGAGAGGGTGTCACCCTTCTGGACGGTATAGGTCCGGGACTTCCATGCGTCCGCTTCGGCGGCCTGCGTAGCAGCAGGCTGCACGGGCGGTACTGTACCGGAGGTCACGGCCACGACTGGCTTGGCGGGTGAGGTCACTTTGATCTGGTCGTCAACCCGCGCAATGCCCTGGATATTTCCCGCGATAAGCACCGCTTTTTCTCGAGTGTCCTGATCTTTGGCGGTTCCGTTCAATACTGCGGTATCGCCGTCGACTTCCACCGAGATGCCGGTGATACCGTAGCTGTTCAGATGCTTTTCGATCGCATCTTCACGACGAGCTTCGCCCGGCTTGAAGATCTTTTCGCCAGCGTCTTTCATGAAATCGATAAAACCCATTTCTATCTCCTAATTGGATTGACAACCGCGGGGTGCGATCAGTTGGCGTGTGATGAACAGATAGCGTCGATGGTGGAAAATACCTATGCAGTGAATGCGGATATCAGCCACATCGATTGTGGATTGAGGGTGGGGAAACGAAACCTCAATGCGCCCGGCACGATGGCGTAAATCAGCCTTTGTTGGATGCCGGCGTCGACTCGATCGCCTTTCGGCGGGCATTCTTCCGCACAGCGGGAACTTCCAAAGCGACGTCAGGTGCCGATTGCGTTGTCGCTTCTTGAAGATCAGCAGAGCGTCTGCGATACATGCGATAAGCAAGAACCCCGGCACCGACAACCCCGATCGCTACAGCGGCTGCCGGGTTGCGGCGCACAAGCGTAGTGGCGACCTTCGTACCTGTCTTGGCAAGGGTGAGTGCAGCGCCTGTTCCCAGCCACTGCGGAAGAAGGGAGGAAGTTGCCTCAATGGTTTTACGCGCCCGTTGCGCAAGCGCGATGCTGCTGCTGGAAGGGCGTTCGGTTGCATTCATGACAACGGGCTCCGTCTGGTTGTTGTATTGGCGCGGCAAGCCGCGAGACGTGCGCATTGTCCCGGCAATTGCGCATTTCCAGACACAGTGCGGTTCTCGTAGATGCACGTGTTCAGAATTCTGCAGACGGTGAGGATTTTCTGTCGAGTTTCGTGCGGAATGCAGATCCGAATCAGGAACTTCGCACGATCCTGTGGATTTCAATGCGGTCCACTGCTGTCACGTGCGGGCAGAATCACATACCGCGCGGCTTCGCGCGATGCGTCGCTTTCGCGCTCCACGGATCGTCCGGCCAAGGATGCTTTGGATAGCGGCCCTTCATTTCCTTTTTCACTTCCGGATATGTGCGCTCCCAGAAGCTGCGCAGATCCTGGGTGATCTGCAGCGGGCGTCCGCCGGGCGACAGCAGATGCAGGGTCAGCGGCACGCGGCGATCGGCAACGCGCGGCGTATCTGCAAGGCCGAACAATTCCTGCAGTTTCACCGCGAGCACCGGCGGCAACGGCGCGTCGGTCGCGGTGTCGTAGGCGTATTCGATGCCGCGCTCCATGCCCGACGGCACGATGATGCGGGTCGGTGCCAGCGCGTCGATGCGCTGCCGCAGCGCCCAGTCGATGCCCACCTCTCCTGCGCGCGATTTCAAGGCTTCGCTCAACTCGTCTTCACTCAAGGCGTCGAGCCGCGTCTTGCCGATGAATGCCGGCCGCAGCCACGCATCGAGATTCGCAATCAATGCATCGTCCGACAGATCGGGCAGGGGCAATTCCGGCATCCATGCGCGCAGGCAGCGTACGCGCGCGCGCCACTGCGCCAGCGAGTCGCGCCACGGCAGCGCAGCGATGCCCAGGGTACGCACCGCATCGGTCAAGGCCTGCGCGGCCTGCGCCGGATCGACGCGGCCGGCGGGTCGCACATCCAGCACGATGGCGTCGAAACGCTGTACGCGTTCGGCAACCAGCGCGCGTCGCGCGTCGTCCCAACGCACTTCGTCGCGATCAGAAAAACGCGCGCCGAAATCGCGACGCAGCCGCGCTTCGTCTACCGGAGCGGCGCGCAGCACTTTCGCGTCCTTCGCCTCGAAGCGCAGATCGCAGGCGACGATCCACGGTTCGCCGATCATCGCGCTGTCGTCGAACAGCTGCGCCATGCGCCCGTTGGCCAGCGGATAACGGCGCAGATCGTTGCCGTGTCCATGCGTGGAACGATGGCCGATGCGGTCTGGAAACGCGTGCGCCAGCAAATCGCCCAGCGCATGCGCCGGCACGCTTGATGGCGGCTTCGCATTGCAGCGTAGACGGCGCCGCCACTGCGTCGCGGCAGCATCCAGCGCCTGCAGCGACGAGCGCACCGCATCCGGCGGCGTGCGCCCTTGACGATGTGCCGCCAGCGCCTGCCAGCGTGCGGCCAATGCATCGCTGCGGCCCTGCCCCGGCGTGGCGCGCAGGGGATCGCGCGCTTCCAGCAGTGCGGCGAGGTCGCAGGCCAGTGCAGTCTCGACATCGTCCTGTGCGGACAGCAGCATCGCCGCCAGTCGCGGATGCGTGCCGATCGTCAGCATCCGTTTTCCTGACGCGGTGATCGCACTGCCGGCGTCCAGCGCGCCGAGACGCTGCAGCAGATCGCGCGCCGCGGCGAGTGCGCCCGTCGGTGGGGCGTCGACGAAACGCAGCGCGTCGCTGCCCCAAGCCGCGAGCTCCAGCGCCAGAGACGCCAGTTCGACCTGCGCGATCTCCGGCCGTCGCTGCGGCTCCAGACGCTGCGATTCCGGCCAGAGTCTGTACGCCCAACCCTCGGCGACGCGGCCCGCGCGACCGGCGCGCTGATCGGCGGACGACTGCGCGATGTTCACCACGTCGAGTCGCGAGAAACCGCTGTTGGGGTCGTAGCGTGGTTCGCGCGCGAGTCCGCTGTCGATCACCACCCGCACGCCCGGCAGGGTCACGCTGGATTCGGCGACATTGGTCGCCAGCACCACGCGGCGGCGGCCGTCCTGTGAAGGCTGCAGCACGCGCGACTGTTGTTCGACCGGCAGTTCGCCGTGCAGCGCGAGGATTTCGATGTTTGCGCTATTCCCTTCTCCCCGAGGGGGAATACTTTTGCTATTCCCTTCTCCCCCCGGGAGAAGGTGGCGCGAAGCGCCGGATGAGGGTCCGGGGGCGATATGACGATCGTCAACACTGCGATGCCAACCGACCCTTTCCCCGATTCCTCCGCCGACGGAAGAGGAGCCATGCTGCGCCAACAACGCCTCCACCTTGCCGATCTCGCGCTGGCCTGGCAGAAACAC
>JAYUIZ010000412.1:0-2180 GCA_043765595.1 Lysobacter sp.
GATCACAGCACTGGCGGCGCGCGTGGGTCTGAGCGCGCGGCAGCTGCAGCGCGTGTTTCTGGCGCATACCGGCGCCACTCCGCACACCGTGCACGCCACGCGTCGTCTGCTGCTGGCGAAACAGCTGCTGACCGAAACCGCGCTGCCGGTGACCGATGTCGCGCTCGCCGCCGGCTACAACAGCCTGCGTCGCTTCAACGCAGCGTTCAAGGACGGCTGCGGCATGCCGCCGGGCGCGATCCGCCGGCAGAAGTCGGCGGCCGCTGCGCCCAGCGGCACGCTGACGCTGCGTCTGGGCTATCGCCCGCCGCTGGATTTTCCGCTGCTGCTGGCGTTCCTCGCCAAGCGCGCAATTCCGGGCATCGAGCGCGTCAACGCAGACAGCTACCAGCGCGTGGTCGGCACCGCGGACGCCCCGGCGTGGATCCGGGTGAGCGCGATCGCCGCGCGACCGGAACTGCGGCTCGACATCGACGGCGCCGATCCGCGCGCCATCCCCGACATCGTGCGCCGGGTGCGACGGATGTTCGATCTCGACGCCAACCTGCAGGAGGTGCATGCGGTATTCGCCGACGACCCGCTGCTGGAACGCGCGATCGCGCTGCATCCCGGCCTGCGCGTGCCCTGCGGCTGGGACGGCTTCGAGCTGGCGGTGCGTGCGGTGCTGGGCCAACAGATCAGCGTGGCCGGCGCGACCACGCTGGCGCGGCGGCTGGTGGAAACTTGGGGCACGCAGCGCGTCGAAACAGCGACGCCGCATGCCGGGCTGGATCGCGCATTTCCGTCGCCGGACTATCTGCGCGATGCGACGCTGGAAAGCATCGGCCTGCCGCGTACGCGCGCCGCGACATTGCGTGCGCTGTCGGCGGCGGTCGCGGAAGGCCGGCTGTCATTCGAAGCGGGGCAGACACTCGACACTTTCGTCGAACGCGCGACCGCACTGCCCGGCATCGGCCAATGGACTGCGCAGTACATCGCGATGCGCGCGCTGGCGATGCCCGATGCATTCCCGGCTGGCGATCTGGTGCTACAGCAGCGGCTGGCGCCGCCGGGCCTCGCGCGCCTGAGCGAACGCGCGACAGAAGCGCGCTCGCAGGCGTGGCGGCCGTGGCGCGCGTACGCGGTGCTGCATCTGTGGCATCTGCCGCCCGAAACCGCACGCACGGAGGCGGCATGAGCGCGATCTTCTTTGAATGTTTCGACACGCCGATCGGCACGCTGACCTTGGCCGCCGATGCTGCAGGTTTGCGCCATATCGAATTTCCCGACAACCGCCATCCAGCGAATCGCGAGGGCTGGATTGCCGGCGCGAACGGCGAGGTCGCAGCCATCCTGCACACGACGCGCGCGCAGTTGCGCGAATACTTCGACGGCACGCGGCATGCCTTCGATCTTCCGCTGCGGGCGCAGGGCACCGCATTCCAGATGGACGTGTGGCGGACGCTGGCGACGATTCCGTGGGGTGCGACCTGGAGCTACCGGGACCTTGCCCGGGCCATCGGCAAACCCGATGCGGTGCGCGCGGTCGGTGCGGCCAACGGGCGCAATCCGCTGCCGATCGTTCTGCCCTGCCATCGGGTGATCGGCGCCGACGGCAGCCTCACCGGTTTCGGCGGCGGCCTGCCGATCAAGGTCGCGCTGCTGCGGCTGGAAGGCGCGCTGCCCGCGCAGCGTAGCGATAGTCTGTTCGACTGAGCGCGCGATGCCGATGATTCCAATCAATCGCTGAAAACGAAACGCCCGGCACGGGGCCGGGCGTTGGATGCGATGTGACACCGATTGCGATCAGCGGATCGAAGTATCCAGGCTGCGCAGCGCGTCGAGAAGATTGATATGACCGGTGCGGTCCAGATCTTCGCTGCTGTAGACCCGACCGGGACCGCTGGCGCAGCGCTGCGGTTTGCCTTGCTTCTCCGCGCGCATGTTCTGGGCGGCGACAATGCGCGAACCGGTGGTGCGCATGCAGTTGCGGATGGGGTCGCGGGCCGGCTCGGCGGCTTCGGCGGTCTGTACGGTGTTGGTTTCGCCGCTTTCCTTGGTGATGGTGACCGTCTGGGCGGCGGCGGTTCCGGCGAATGCGGTCAGCAGAATGGCAAGCAGAAAACGGGTCATGGCGGCGGCTCCGGTGTCCAATCAAGCGATTCCCGCACCTTACGCCCACCCGCGGCCGCTTGCCTGAA
>JAYUIZ010000413.1:0-2176 GCA_043765595.1 Lysobacter sp.
GTGAGCTTTCGCGTCTAGAGCTTCATGCCAACGGGCAGGCAGCTTGGCATGCAGCGATTCGCGCGCTGAAACAGGGCGGCGGCGGCAAGTGCATCAACTTCGGCAGCTTGCTCAGGACAGCGAAGGAAGACTTTTCGAACCATCCACAGTTGGCAATGCTGCAGCCACCTTGAATGGAATGCGGCCGTTTGAACATAGTTAAGGGACATGAGGACACCCACAACTCAGACTTTTCCGACAGCTACTTACCGCAATCCCCGATATGACGCCGCATCGTGCCAAGGCACGATGGCGATATGACCCGACCGCGTCCCAACATCGCTCCACCCGATCTTGTCGGCACCTATCACTGCGTCCAGCGATGCGTGCGCCGTGCGTTTCTGTGTGAGGTCGATCATTACTTCGGGCGTTCGTTCGAACACCGCAAGGACTGGGTTGAAGCCCAAAATCAGTGACACCCACAATTTGCTTGTCCCGGGCTTTCATGAACCTCCCCTCTTCCCCAGTGGCGTCAACGCTTGGAGAAGACAGGAACACGCTGAGCTGCAGGGTCAGTCTCACCGTGTGAGACACCACACCTGTATCTACCGCGGCTCCACCGGAGCCGATCATGCACGCAGTGTCTTCCTACCCGAGTCGCATCGAACCGCCTGACACCAACGCGCTCGCGCTAACGGGCGGCGGTTCGCTTGCGCTGAAGCTGCAGCACAAATATCCGGATAGGGTGACGGGTGCGTTCACCTTGCCTGCGCGCGAGGGCCGCTATGCGCCCTTCCCTGCCGATCTGCCGTCAGCGTTGGCTGAGGCGCTGCGCGCACGCGGGCTGAGCCGGCTCTACAGCCATCAGGCGGACGCGTGGGATGCGACGCAGCGCGGTGAGGACATCGTGGTGGTCACGCCCACCGCATCGGGCAAGACGCTGTGCTACACGCTGCCGGTGATCGCTGCGGCCATTGGCGACCGATCCAAGGCGCTCTATCTGTTCCCGACCAAGGCGCTGGCGCAGGATCAGGTCGCCGAACTATTGGAACTCAACAAGGCCGGCGGCCTCGGCCTGCGCGCTGCGACCTTCGATGGCGACACACCGGGCGACCAGCGTCAGGCGATCCGGCTCAACGGCGATATCGTTGTGACCAATCCCGACATGCTGCACCAGGGGATTCTTCCGCATAACACCAAATGGGCGCAGCTATTCGAGAATTTGCGCTACATCGTCATCGACGAAATCCATACCTATCGCGGCGTGTTCGGTTCGCATCTGGCCAATCTGCTGCGGCGTCTGCAGCGGGTCTGCGCGTTTTACGGCGCGACGCCGCAGTTCATCCTGTGCTCCGCCACCATCGGCAATCCTAAGGAACACGCCGAAGCGCTGATCGGGCGCGCGGTGACTGCGATCACCGAGTCCGGCGCGCCCACCGGCGAGAAGCACGTGCTGTTGTGGAATCCGCCGGTGACCAATCCCGATCTGGGCCTGCGCGCGTCGGCGCGTTCGCAGAGCACGCGCATCGCGCGCATGGCGATCAAGGCCGGACTGAAGACCTTGATCTTCGCGCAGTCGCGGACGATGGTCGAAGTGCTGACCAAATATCTCAAGGACGTGTTCGATCATGACCCGCGCAAGCCGCCGCGTATCCGCGCGTATCGTGGCGGCTATCTGCCGACTGAGCGCCGCGATGCAGAACGTGCGATGCGCGCGGGGCGGATCGACGGCATCGTGACTACGTCTGCGCTGGAATTAGGCGTGGACATCGGCAGCCTGGATATGGTCGTGCTCAACGGTTATCCCGGCACCATCGCTTCGACCTGGCAGCGTTTCGGCCGCGCCGGCCGCAGGCAGCAGGCGTCGATCGGGGTGTTGATCGCCAGCTCCGATCCGCTGGATCAATACATCGTCCGCCATCCCGAGTTCTTCGCCAGCGCACCGCCGGAGCATGCGCGGATTGCACCCGATCAGCCGGTGATCCTGCTCGATCACATCCGCTGCGCCGCGTTCGAGCTGCCGTTCCGCGAAGGTGACGCTTTCGGCCCGGTTGAGCCGCAGGCGTATCTCGCTCTGCTGACCGAAGACGGCGTGCTGCACGCCGAGGGCGCGGTGTGGGAGTGGATCGCCGACAGCTATCCGGCGAATGCGGTCAGCCTGCGTTCGGTGGCCAACGGCAATTTCGTGGTGGTCGAC
>JAYUIZ010000414.1:0-24392 GCA_043765595.1 Lysobacter sp.
CGGCCGCACGATCAGAGCAGCGTGCAGTTGGCGGGCGCGTTGACCGAGCAGGCGCTTGCACGCGGGCTCACCACCATTGGCGCCGCGAAGTTCACCGACGACGGGACTAAAGTGGGCATGACGAACACTACGGATCTGGAAGCGCCTTGGGCGAAAACTGCCGTGGGCAATGTGGGTGAACTGGTGAATCGACCGCTGATGCAGAGCAGTGAAGGCGCTGCGACGCTCAACCAGCAGATCCAGCAAACACAGACGCAAACGCAAACGCAAGCTCCACCGAATCAGGATGAACCTGCGCCCAAAGGCCCCAGGCTGCCCTGATACCGGACTCTTCGTGCGGTGGCGTTCATATCGCCGCGATCGAGCAACGAATCAACATGATCGTGTTTGCCATCGGCAAATGCAGGGCCAGCGAGTGCAAGGCCACAGGCCACCGTGAGGGATAGCAATGCGAGAGGTGCGATGCGGGACATGGGTGTTCCTTTGAGCAAGTGTGCCTGCGGGTCAGAAAGATCAGCGAAGATCAGTGCTGGTGGTCGTGACCGGTATGGTCGGATGCTTCGATTTTTTCCGGTGTTGCGTCGCCGTGCTGATGCGGCGCCGAGTCTGCATCGTCGTGATGCCCCGCCGCAGCGCTTTTCACCTGTGGCGTTGACTTGGCATCGTCGTGATGCTCTGTCTTCGCGCCATGTGCATGCGGTGCGGACCCCGCATCGTCGTGATGCGCGGGCTGCCCATCGTGGTGGTTCTCGTCGGTCATGCCGGGCATGGCGTGGTCGTGGGGCATGGTTTCGCCACCGCCGTGCGAGTGGCCGCCGCTGCTCGCCACAAGCGCGTTGTACTGCGCCTGATCGAGGCTCGGCAGCGTTTGTACAAATGCCGCGATGTTCCAGATGTCATCGTCCCGCTGCATGCTCTTGCCCCAGGCTGGCATGCCCGAAGCCTTGATGCCGTGCTTGATGACCCAAAAAGCCTCGGCAACATCGACGGTGATCTTGCTCAGATCGGGCGGTGGCGGATGCAAACCCATGCTCATTTCGGTGGGTGCCATGCCGGGTGCGAGGTGGCAGCCGGTGCACATCGCGCTGTAATTGCCCGCGCCCTGTCGGATGCGTGCAGGATCGGACAGATCCGGAACCTGCAGTTTGCTCGCACGGACTTTGATCGAGCGTTGGCGAAGCGTTTCCAGCAAGGTATACACAGGCCTGGTATGCGCATCGTCGGCGGCGATGTTGTACAGGCCGAACCAGATGAATCCGCCTGCCAGCGTCAGTGCGCCGCCGCCCAGCAGGGAGATGGCGATGAGCGATTTCCGGGTCATGAGTGCCATTGAAACGGTCCTTGAAAGGGGAGAAGCGCTGCATCGGGAATCGATGCCGGCGAAGAGCCACGCGCAGTCAATCGCGGCGCCATGTCCGCAAGTTCGTTCTAAGCCTTTCGTCGTGGCGGATTGCCGAATGCCGGATCCGTACTGACGCGCTTGGCGACTGTGCCCGCGGGGTTGCGATACCAGCCCGGGTCGCTGTGATCGCCGGGCGCGATGTCGTCGCGCACTTTCACCACGGTGAACATGCCGCCCATTTCGATATTGCCGAACGGCCCCTTGCCCACCATCATCGCCAAGGTGTTGGGCGGGCCGGCCATATGGCCGCTATCGGTATGTTCCTGATGCTCGGCCATGCCGTTTTCGCCCATCGCCATGTAACCCGGCAGCATCTGCCGGATCTTCGCTTCCACTCCGCGCTGGTCCACGCCGATGGTGTTGGGCACGTCATGCCCCATCGGGCCCATCGTGTGGTGCGACATGTGGCAGTGGAACGCCCAGTCGCCGGGTACGGCAGTGAACTCGATATCGCGCATCTGGCCGACGCCGACAATCTCGGTCACTTCGGAGCGCCACTGCGAGCGCGGCATCCGGCCGCCATCGCCGCCGGTGACATGGAACTGCACACCGTGCAGGTGGATCGGGTGGTTCCACATCGACAGATTGCCGACACGGATACGCACGCGCTCGCCGGTGCGGGCGACGATGGTTTCGATCGCCGGAAATACTTTGGAATTGAAGGTCCACAGGTCGAAGTCCTGCATCACCGCCGGATCCGGCCGGCGTGTGCCCGGGTGCATGGCGAAGTTGTGCAGCAGAAGCGCGTAGTCGCGGTCGATACGCACCGCTTCGCCGCCTTTGGGATGAATGATCAGCAGGCCCATCATGCCCATCGCCATCTGCACCATTTCGTCGGCATGCGGGTGATACATATGCGTGCCGTGCTGCCGGAGGGTGAACTCGTAGGCGAAGGTTTCTCCCGGTTTGATGTGCGGTTGGTTCAATCCGGCCACGCCGTCCATGCCGCTGGGCAGGAGCAGCCCATGCCAATGGATGGTGGTGGCCTCGCGCAGATGGTTGGTGACGAGGATACGGATACGATCGCCTTCGACCGCCTCGATCGTCGGCCCCGGCGTGGAGCCGTTGTAGCCCCAGCAGATTGCCTTGGAGCCGGGTGCGAACTCGTGCTCGAACTCCTCGGCGACCAGATGGAACTCCTTCACGCCGTTGTTCATGCGGTACGGCAAGGTCCAGCCATTCAGCGTGCGGACCTTGGATTGGGCCTGACGTGGCCGTGCGACGGCCGGCCCTGCCTTGGATGTCGCTGCAGGCGGCTTCATCTCCGGCATGTTCGCCATGTCGTGGCCTTCATGACTCTGGGCCTTGGCCACGGTGGTAGCGACGGTGGATACCAGCCCGGCGCCGGCGCCCAGCAGGATGTCGCGGCGAGTGATCTTCATGGCTTGTCTCCGTGGGCGCTGTGGTCTTCGGTCTTCGGATCGGGCGGGTCCTGGTCCTCTGGTGCTGGATCCGGTGGCGGCGGCATGCTGTGGCCGCTGTGATCCATGCCCTGCATTTCGCTTGCAGCAGGCGCATCGGCGGGCGGCGGCATGGTGTGGCCGCTGTGGCCGCTGTGATCCATGCCCTGCATTTCGTTTGCAGCAGGTGCATCGGCGGGCGGCGTCATGCTGTGGCCGCTGTGACCGCTATGGTCCATGCCTTGTATCGATGCACCGGCGGCCGGCTTGAGAATGTCCTGCACGCTGGGCGTACGCGCAGCCACCGATGCATCGCTGGGCAGCCGCTGTCCTACCGCACGCATCAGTTCGGTCCGCGCGAGCCAGTAGTCGCGCACCGACTCCAGATAGCCTTGGTAGGCGTCGTATTCATTGACCTTCGCCTGGATCAGCTCGAACACGCCGATCAACATGAAGTTCTGTTCCTGCTGGCTGCGTTTGACCACCATTTCGCGCTGCGGAATCAGCGCGTCTCGATGGATCGAGACGATGCTGCTGAGTTCGCGGACTTCTTCACCACCCAGACGAATGGCGTTGTCGACGCCCAGCTCCGCCAACGCCACGCGCGCCCGGGCTTCCGCCAACAGCGCTTCGGCGCGGGCCACCTTCGCCTGTCCCTGGTTGAAGATCGGCAGTTCAAGATCCAGCGTCGGCCCCCGCAGGCGGCTGCCATCCGCTTCCTTCTCACGCTCGTAGCCGATTTCGCTGCCGCCAAACCAGCGCAGGCGCCGGGTGATCCCCAGCGCATCGGCCAGGATGTCGGCCTGCTGACGTGCGGCCAGCAGTTCCAGATTGCTGGCCCGTGCCAGCGCGGCCAACTGTGCGGGATCGTCCTCGTTCGCGACCGGCAGCGGCAGGCGGTCGCTGGTGGCCCACTGCGCGTCGGTGCCGCTCAGGCCGATCTGCGTATTCAGCGCGAGCCGCGCGCGCCCCGCCGCAGCGCGCGCTCGCGCTGCGGCAATGCGGGCCTGGCTGGCGGCGGCCCGTTCCTGATTGAGCTGCAGCTCGGTGATATTTCCGGCGTCGAAGAAACGCTTTGCCAGCTCGGACGAAGCGTCAGCGCCTTCTGCGACGGCAGTGCGCATATCGGCGACCTGTTGCGCGCCGACATAGCGATACCAGCCCGCCTCAACATCGGCGGCAACGCCGAGTACGGCGCCGGCGATTTCCAACTGGGCGCGTTCGAACTCGGCTCTGGCCAACCGTGCGCGCACCGGCAGCACCAAAAGATCGACCAGCGGCAGACTCAGTGCGGCAGTGCGGTTGGTTCCGGCACCTGGGCTCAAGGAGAAGCGGGACAAGCCCAGCCGTGGATTGGCAATCTCCACGGCCTCGAGCACTTCTGCCCGAGCCAATCCAAGTCGTGCGTATTCCTGCTGCAAGCGCGGGCTGCGCAGCATGGCCACGCGCACGGCGGTCTCGGCCGTCATCGGCGCGCCCAGCCATTCGTCGATCGCCTGCCGTTCTTCGGGCGGTTGAATCACGGCCGACCATTCGACTTGCGGCCCGCGACGGGCGCTGAGCAAATCATTGATGTTCTGATCGCCCGCGCGCGGCGACAGCGACGCGCAGCTGCTCAGCGTTGCGCTGATGGCCAACGCCAGAGCGGCGCGGCGAAAAATCTGGTGCATGGATAGCCCTCGTGAACACCTGCGGCGCAGTGCCGCAAGCGGAAGTCTGGTATCGCCCGAAGTGGGGTCGTGAGCTGTCGTCTGGCTAGTGCATTCAACATTTGCATTCAACAGTGCGGAACCGCCTTGCGGCGTATCGCAAAAAAAAGTTGTGCAACCCAGCCACACCGATGCGGTGGGCATCCGTTGCCGGCAATGATGAACTTGCGATCGTCGCGGTGGAGCCCAGCATTCGAGTCCATCGTTGCGCCAACCGAGACTCCAGGACAGCCTGTTCGCGCATCCGCGGCACGGTCGGATCGAACGGAACGGATGCGCGCGATGCGCGCGACGATAGCGCCCGGATGGGCGCGGGGCGCGGTCAGGCGATGGGAGGTCGGATCGGATGGGGCAATGCGGGTGTCGCACGGGTGTCTGCGGCAGCCTCCGCATGCGCGATGCGTGCGGAGGCATGCAGCATCGGTGTCGGCGGCATCAGCGCGGCCTGGCAATGGGCGGTGCAGTCGCAAGTGCACGCGCCGCCGCAATCATCGCCGCTGTCATGCGCGTGGGTGGACGATGCATCGCCCGGCAGGCTGGTGTGCCCCGTGTCTTGCATCGGCGCTGCAGCTTCCGGCGCCATGTCGTCGTGACAGGGCGGCTCGTCGACCGCCGGCTGTTCAGTCGAAAATCCGGCACCGTAAGGTGCGGCGGCTGTCGCCGAGTGGGCGCAGCCCGCATGCGCCGACGCCACGGCCGCGCCGATGCCGTTTGCCACCAGGGCAAGGCTGAGCAGCATGTGCAACAGGAGCGGAGGCCGGCGCATGGCGAAAGTGTACTCCGGATGTCCTGACCGGCCGAACCGGCTTCAGGCCGGATCGATCGCGGTCGCGGGGTAGCCCTGCGCCGCGATGGCGGCAGCGGCCTGGTCCGCAGCGACATCGCCGATCACGGTCACGATGCCGGCGCCCAGATCTACATCGACCCGCGCATCCGGACTGAGTGCGTGTACGGCGCGGGTGACGGCGCGGACGCAGTGCCCGCAGGTCATGCCTTCGACGGTGAATGTCATGCTGAAGTCCTCACTGGGCGTCGGCGAGAGTACCGACAGGGCCAGCCTCGGCCTTGCCATGGGGGCAAGGTCAAGGGTCGCGACGCCTGAATAGGCAGATGCGCGCGGCCCTGCGATGTCCCGATGGACGGGCATTGACCTTGCCATCGTGGGAAGCTG
The DNA here is from genome assembly GCA_043765595.1 of Lysobacter sp. GTDB lineage: Bacteria > Pseudomonadota > Gammaproteobacteria > Xanthomonadales > Xanthomonadaceae > Lysobacter_I. The sequence goes on from JAYUIZ010000414.1 coordinate 5,683, forward strand.
GAACCTCCGGGCCTCCGCATCAGAGGCGTGTGCGATGAACCCCACCCACTCCCCGACCGGCACCGCATCGATCGCGATGCCGTCCGCGTCGCTCCGCTTTCCGGTGCTCGGCATGACCTGCGCCTCGTGCGCGGGTCGCGTCGAGCGCGCGCTGCGCGCTGTGCCGGGCGTGGCCGGTGTCAGCGTCAATCCCGCGACCGAAGTCGCCGATGTCCGCGTCGATGCCGGTGCCGATCCGCAGGCGCTCGCGGTGGCGATGAGCGCCGCGATGACCGATGCCGGCTATTCGCTGCCCAGTCGCGAGACGACGCTGGTCATCGGCGGCATGACCTGCGCTTCGTGCGTGAACCGGATCGAGCGCGCCCTGCGGGGCGTGCCCGGCGTGATCGAGGCCAGCGTGAATCTCGCGACCGAACGCGCCCGGGTGCGCGCGATCACCGACGACGAGAGTGAACTGGCCGCACGCCTGATCGCCGCGGTGGTCGACGCCGGCTACACCGCGACGCTGCCACAGGAGGCCGCCGCCACCGTCGCTGCGCCGCGCATCGCGAAGGAAACCGCGCATCTGCTGCTGGCCGCCGCACTGTCGCTGCCGCTAGTCGCGCCGATGTTGGCGCTGCCGTTCGGCGAGCACTGGATGCTGCCGGGCTGGTTGCAACTGCTGCTGGCGACGCCGGTGCAGTTCTGGCTGGGCGCGCGGTTCTATCGCGCCGCCTGGGGCGCGCTGAAGGCGCGCAGCGGCAACATGGATCTGCTGGTCGCGCTGGGCACCACCGCCGGATACGGGCTCAGCGCGTATCACCTGCTGGTGGGTTATCTGGCGGTCGATGGCCTGTCCGGCGGCGGCGTGTCCGGTGGCGGCCACCACGGCCAACCTGCGCTGTATTTCGAAGCCTCGGCGGTGGTGATCACCCTGATCCTGATGGGCAAATGGCTGGAGGCGCGTGCAAAGCGCCAGACCACCGAGGCGATCCGCGCGCTGCAGGCGCTGCGACCGACCCGCGCGCGGATGCGTCGCGACGGCCGCGAAGTCGAGGTGCCGGTGAGCGATGTCGCGGTCGGCGATGTCGTGGTGGTGCGCCCCGGCGAGCGCTTCCCGGTCGATGGCGAAATCGTCGAAGGCCTGACCCACGCCGACGAATCGCTGATCACCGGTGAATCGCTGCCGGTGAGCAAGGGCGAAGGCGATCGCGTCACCGGAGGCGCGGTGAACGGCGAGGGACTGGTGGCGGTGCGTACCGCGGCGGTGGGTGCGGAAAGCGCGCTGGCGCGGATCGTGCGGATGGTCGAGGACGCGCAGGCCGGCAAGGCGCCGATCCAGAAGCTGGTCGATCGGGTGAGTGCGGTGTTCGTGCCGGTAGTGATGGTGATCGCGCTGATGGCGCTGCTCGGCTGGGGCTTCGCCACCGGCGACTGGAGCGCGGCGATCCTCAACGCGGTGGCGGTGCTGGTCATCGCCTGTCCCTGCTCGCTGGGCCTGGCCACGCCGACCGCGGTGATGGCCGGCACCGGCGTCGCCGCGCGCGCCGGCATTCTGATCAAGGACGCCGAAGCGCTGGAACTCGCCCACGAGGTGTCGATCGTCGCCTTCGACAAGACCGGCACGCTCACCGAAGGCAAACCCGCGCTGGACGAGGCGGTCGCCGTCGACGGCCGGCAGGCGCGCATGGTCGCGCTGGCCGCATCGCTGCAGAGCGGCAGCGAACATCCGCTGGCCAAAGCGGTGCTGGCCGCGCATGGCGATGGCCCGCTGCCGCCGGCCGCCGAGGTGCGTGCGGTCCCAGCTCGCGGCGTGCGCGGCGTGGTTGAGGGGCGCACGCTGCTGCTGGGCAGCGGCCGGATGATGGCCGAGGCCGGCGTCGATCTGTCGCCGCTGGCGGCGCGCGCCGATGCGCTGGCCGGCGCCGGCTGCACGGTATCGTGGCTGGCCGAGACTCACGCCGCCGGCGCCGCGCTGATCGGCCTGTTCGCGTTCCGCGATCGCCCGCGCGCCGGCGCCGCGGAGGCGATCGCGCGGCTGCGCGCGCTCGGCGTGCGCACGGTGATGATCTCCGGCGACAACGCCGGTGCCGCAGGTGCGGTGGCGGCGGCGCTCGGTATCGACGACGTGCGCGCGAACGTGCTGCCGGAACAGAAGGCCGACGCGGTGCGCACACTGGCCGCGGACGGTCGCGTCGCGATGGTCGGCGACGGCATCAACGATGCGCCGGCGCTGGCCGCGGCGGACGTGGGCATCGCCATGGGCAGCGGCACCGATGTCGCGATGCATGCCGCCGGCATCACCCTGATGCGCGGAGACCTCGACTTGGTCGCCGCGGCGCTCGACATCTCGCGTCGCACCGTGCGCAAGATCCGCCAGAATCTGTTCTGGGCGTTCGCCTACAACATCGTCGGCATTCCGCTGGCCGCCTTCGGCCTGCTCAATCCGGTGTTCGCGGGCGCGGCGATGGCGTTCTCGTCGGTGAGCGTGGTCGCCAACACTCTGCTGCTGCGGCGCTGGTCGCCGCCGCAGCGTTGAATCACAGGCCCAGGAGTCCGTCATGCCCAGACCCGCCATCCGCCCCGAACTGGCCGAAGCCCGCGGCCAAGGCCTGCACAACATCGGCGAGGCCGCGGCGCTGACCGGCGCCAGCGCCAAGATGATCCGCCACTACGAAGCCATCGGCCTGTTGCCGAAGGCCAGCCGCACGTTCGCCGGTTACCGCATCTACAGCGAGGCCGACCTGCACCGCATCCGTTTCATCAAGCGCGCGCGCGGACTCGGTTTTTCGATGAAGCAGATTGAAGCCCTGCTGGGACTGTGGGATGACCGTCACCGCGCCAGCGCCGAAGTGAAGGCGCTGGCGCGGGAACATTCAGCGGCGCTCGCCGCCAGGATCGCCGAGATGCAGGCGATGCAGCGCACGCTCGATGCGCTCGCCGAGCGTTGCCACGGCAACGACCGCCCGGATTGCCCGATCCTCGACGATCTGGCGGCCGAGGACCACGCCATCCCGGAGCAGGGTTGCCACTAAGGCCGGCCGCGAACACGCGTCGCCTCAACGTCGCGCCAGCCGCGGCCATGCCCACATCAGCAGCAGCCAGGCCGGCAGCAGGTCGATGCCGTGCACCGTCAAGGTCGGTACTGGATGGGTGGCGACCGCGAACAGCGTCGCGCCCTGCAAGCAGGCGTAGGCGGTACCGATCATCGTCAATTCGAACGGCCGTGCGTTACGGCACAGCGCGCCCATGCACAGACCCCAACTGGTGATCGAGACGATCGCGGTCAACGCCGCCAGCGCGGCCAGCGGCTCGCTGGCCAGCAGCCGCAGCATCGCCGGCAGGCTCAGCGCCAACAGCATGGCGAACCCGACCAGGAACCGCGCCGCCAGCAGGCGCGACAACACGTGCGGCGCGGTAAACACCAGTCCGCCGGTCCCATGGTCGCGTTCGCGCAGCACGCCGCGCGACAGCACATCCAGCGGCAGCAGCCATGCCAACAGCAGCGCCATGCGCATGCCTTCGTCGGGCGCGAACGTCTGCGCGCCCAATGCCCCCATTGCGGCGAGCCACCACCAGATCCGGCGCTGGCGCAGCGCGAGTTTCAGTTCGGCCACTGCCAGGATCCCCAGCGGCCCGCGCGCGAACGGATCCAGCAGCCGGTTCAGCCAGCGCATCGAACGGCCGGCGCCGGAGCGTGCTTTCTCTTGCGACAGACCGCGCGCGGCGGCCCAGTCCAGCAGCGGCGCTGCCGCCAGCGTGAGCAGCATCGCCAGCGCCAGCCACAGCGCACGGCTGGCCACGACCTTGCCGCCGGGCTGCCATGCCGGCCAGTCGAAACGCATGGAGTCGGTGGTCATCGCATCGCCGCCCAGATTGAAGCCCATCGGCAGGGGCTTGCCGGTCTGCACTTCGCGTACGCGCTTGAACTTGCGCGCCGCCACCATCATGCCGCTGGGGTCGCTGGTCCAGCCCTGCGGATCGGCCTTGGCGTCGTCGTGGTTCGCCACCGGGACGGTCAGCATCACCGTCCACACCACGAAAAACAGCACGTTCCCCGCGGTGCGGCGCAGCCACGGCACCAGGTCGAACCAGATTGCGAACATCGCGGTCAGCGCGAGACTGGGCAGGCTGAGCAGCAGCAGCGGTTTGAGCAGTTCGATCAGATCGATGTGCCGGTCTTCGGCGCGCACCCACTGCGCGGCCAGCGCGATGACGATCCCGACCGCCGCGATCATCCCGAACACCACCATGTGGCTGGCCCACTTCGCCAGCAGATAGCCGCCGCGGGTCATCGGTGTGGTGACCAGCAGCTGCCAGACGCGGGTTTCGATGTCGCGGGTGAGGGTGCCGCGCACCAGATAAAAGCCGATCAGGTTGAGGAAGGTGCTGTAGATCAGCGCCAGCCCCATGCCGGCCCACGCGCTGGAGTAGAGGCCGCGCGAGCCGTCGCCCAGCGACAGCGTGCTGTAGCCCGACGCCATCGGCGGGAAGCACCACCAGGTGCCCCAGGCCATCAGCGCGAGCACCACCCAGAACCGCGGCGTACGCATGCGCTCGCGCACGTCGGCCTGCAGGATCGCGAAGAACCGCTGCCACACGGCCATCATGTCAGTGGCTCCCGACGGTCGGCGCGCTGGCGTCGCCCGCTGCACGACCGGTCAGCCAGGTGTAGGCGTCTTCCAATTCCGGCGTGGCCGGCTGCGCGTCGGCATGCGGGCATTCGCTGGCGATCACCCGCACGCGGATGCCTTCGGGCCGGCGCAGCGAGCCGCACATCGTGAACTGCTTGCGCACCTCGGCCAGCTGCTCCGGCGCGATGGTCCAGTCCCAGATATGGCCCTCGGCGCGTGCGATCAGCTGCTCCGGCGTGCCGTGGAAGCGAAGCTCGCCCGCGCTCATCACCGCCAGCGCGGTCGCGCTGGCTTCCACGTCGGACACGATATGCGTGGACAGGATCACCAGCCGTTCGCCGGCCAGATCGGTGAGCAGATGCCGGAAGCGCATGCGCTCCTCCGGGTCCAGGCCCACCGTGGGTTCGTCCACGATCAACAGCATCGGGTCGTTGAGCAGCGCCTGGGCGATGCCCACCCGCTGGCGCATGCCGCCGGAATACTCGCCAAGGCGGCGATCGGCGGCATCGTTCAGGCCGACCTGCGACAGGCAGGCATCCACCCGCTCGCGCGCCTTTGTCCCGAACAATCCTTTCACCGCAGCCAGGAAGCCGAGGAATTCGCGCGCACTCAGCGCCGGGTACACCCCGAAATCCTGCGGCAGATAGCCCAGCGTGTGGCGCAGTGTGTTCGGCGACACCGCCAGATCCTCGCCGTTCCAGGTCGCCCTGCCGCTGGTCGGACGGGTCATCGTCGCCAGGATCCGCATCAGCGTGGACTTGCCCGCGCCGTTCGGCCCCAACAGGCCCAAGATGCCCGGCCCGAGCTCCAGATCGATCCCGCTGACCGCCTGATGGCCACCGGAATACCGGTAACCGAGTGATTTCAATGACAACGCGCACTGCGACATGACCCGCCCTCTACGCTGTGCGTCCCGTCGGCGACGGATCCCCGGCTCCAGCTGCATAGGTACTATAGTTAACTACCACACCTAGGCACATGGGTCGAAAGGCATGGTCGGGCCTACGCATATAGAGGCCGCCCCGTAGCCCGGTTCTCGCCAAAGGCGAGAGCCGGGGCTCTTGATCGAAGCGCAGCGCTCATCGCCCCCGCGCAAGCATCCGCACATCGGGACGACGAACCATTCCGGGCGAGATACCGACCGCATCGCCAGTCTGCCGCCCCGGCACACCGCTGTTGTCTCACCGCACTCGACGAACCAGATCACGACGCTTTCCTTCTCCCCGCACCGCGGGGAGAAGGTGGCGCGAAGCGCCAGATGAGGGGCGCTTACATCGCGCGCAGATCGCAACGACACCATGCCCGTGGCGTCCGGCCACAAGCAGACTTTCGTAGGGCGCATAAGCCGAAGGCGTCATGCGCCTCGAACCCCAACGAGGCCAGACGTTTTTAAAACGGCGCATGAGGCTTCGCTTATGCGCCCTACTTGTATCCGCCTCTACGACCGCAGGCAAAGGAGCCGACCTGAATGCAGTTTGGCGCAAGGGACCGCAGATCAAGACTGTTGATATTGTTTGATATTATCTGTTACGAATGCTACAGATGATCCGTTGACATCAGCCCATTGCCACGCTAGCGTGACCGAAGTCACGGAAGCCGGCTGTCAGGACAGCGCCAGCCGGACCCGGCCCATTGCGGTGTCCGGAATCGTCGGTCGAAGAATGGAGGCGGTATGGCGTTCACTGGATTGCGTACAAATGGCTCGAGGCGATGGTCGCCTTGGCTGCTATGTATAGCCGTAATTGTGGTGGCGCTTCTCGGTAGCCCGGCCCATGCTCAGCCAACTACTCAGTTCTGCTACAAGGGCGACTGCTTCGATTCCAAGCCCGAAGCCGAGCAGGCGATGCGAAACGACCCCGCCTATCAAGGCATCGCTTCGCGTCTGAAGTTGGTGGAGACGAAAGTCTCACCAGACGAAGGAACCGCCGAATACATCTATCGGGTTGAAGACGAGCCTCCGCAAACCATCTACGCCGCAATGTATACCGGCGACCTCGATGAAGATTTCGCTAACGGACACAGTGACTACGGCTGTGCAGCCCCTAATGAAGATCCGAACTCAGTCTATAGCTTGTGGTGCGGCGATCTTGGGCAGTTGTTGAATGCCCTTTTGACACATATCCCAACAACGTTTGGCGGAAGTTGCCAAATATCCGGTGTGCTCACGCCGCTCAATCAAGTCGACAACAGTCCGATCCCGCTCGTGCCGTATTCGCCCGACAAGCGCATCGGTATTGCACGTAGCACCCGTTACGATCAGACGATACAAATCACATGTAATCAAGGAACTCCTTCGCAGACCGTACACGAGCAGCGCTTCTTTCTTTACAGCGACAGCTCGGCGGTTTGCCCGCAGTATTTTGAACTCAAAGACTCAGCACAGAACTTGCTGTCCGACAAGTTCTGCCGTGCCTACAATCCGAACGATGCCATCATTACCGGACCCATGCAGCAGGTGGAAAGCGACGCCGCAAACTGCGCTCCATGCCATCCCGCGACCGGCGACAAGTCGCGACAGGAAGTGGACTTCAATTTCGCCGGCCGCCCCTTCGTCCGCTATTACCATTCATTGAATCAACTACGTGGCCGCGATGGCTTCGCCGAAGCATGGACGCACAGCTATACGGATCGAATCATCAAGTATCCGGCTCAGAGGATATTGCATGTCGTCAACGAAGAGGGCTATTACGAGGCCTTCCGTTCCACCGACGGCACGCGCTACTACGGCGACAATTCACGCGACCGGCGACTGGACAAGCTCTCCAATGGCAGCTACAGGTTGCGCGATGCTAGCGGCGAGTCGCGTGTATTTGATGCGGCTGGACGACTTGTCTCCGTGCGTGATCCGGCCGACCCGGTCCGGAGTGTAGACCTGTTCTATGAAGACGGCCGCTTGCTGACTTTGCGTGATGTACGCGGGCGCGAGGTCTGGTTTGGCCATGACAGTGTAAGCGGATTGCTGACCGAAATATTCCTGCCTGACGATAGCGTCATTGGGTATGGCTACGATGATGATCGAAATTTGATTGCGGTCGACTATGGCAATGGTCATATCAAGCAGTATCGCTATCACGAACCGGGGCTTGCACTGCCGCGCCAGAAGAACCACTTGACCGGCATTGTCAGTGAAACTGGCGTCCGTCACACATCGTTTGCCTATGATACGAAAGACAGGGTCATTTCAAGTTCGGTTCTCGGCGCTCCTGCCGACACGACGTTCTTGAACTACGACGGCGCGAACCATGTCACCGTAACGACCGCGCATCAAGGCGCGCGTGGCTACACATTCCAGCCCGGGATGTACAGGCGTTTGTTAAGTACGGTCGACAGTGCCGGCAACAGTAGCAAAACCTACGATGCTCAAGGCCGGCTGGAGACCGAAACCGACAAGCGCGATTACGTAACGCGGTATGCCTATGATGCGTCCGGATATGTCTCGGCAATCATAGAAGCGGAGAATACTCCAGAGCGGCGGCGCATCGAATTCGACAGGTCGACAACTACGCATCTGATCACAGAACATCGCATCCGCAATGCCGCCGGGGTAGTCAAGGCGAAAACTGCCTGGGCCTACAATGCACGCAATCAAGTGGTTGCGGTCACCGTGATTGATCCAGTGGATAATGCCACTCGTATCATTACCACAACATACTGCGAAGCATTGGATGTTTCCGCTGCGAACAGTACATGCCCAATATTGGGCCTCGTCAAGACCATAGACGGTCCGCGCCCGGGTGCTGTTGATATCACCACATATCGATATCGCTCGGCTGATGAGCCGAGTTGCGTTACTTCACCAGAAGATTGCCCGTACCGCAAGGGCGATCTGTGGAAGGTGACGAACGCGAAAGATCATACGGTTGAAGTTCTGATCTATGACGGCGCCGGACGGATCAAGTCGGTTCGCAATACGAACGGCGTGACCACAAATTTCGAGTACAACCACAGGGGTTGGATAACGGCCAGAAAGGTTCGTGGTACGGACGGCGCGAGCGAAATCGATGATCGCATTTCACGCTTCGAGTATCTGGATAATGGACTGGTGTATAAAATCATTCAGCCCGATGGCGTCTATGCGCAATTCAGTTATGACGGCGCGCATCGCCTGACTGGGATTGTCGATGGTGAAGCCAATGCGATTGCCTACACGCTCAATGCTGCCGGCAATCGGGTCAAGGAAGAGATTTTCGATGCGAGCAATACGTCGCGACGGTCACTTGCCCGCACCTACAACACTCTCGGCCAGCTAAACGACATGCGCGACTACCGCGCACAGACCGTCGCCAATGCAGCGGCAACTGAAGTCTATACCTACGATGACGAAGGAAATCTCGATACCGTTGTCGACGCGCTTGCGCACAAGACCGATAACGTCTATGACCCGCTTGGTCGGTTGAAATCGACGTTGCAGAATGCAACCAGTGCGACTGCATCTGCGGAAACCTCGTTTGATTACGATGTGTTGGATCGTTTAACCACCGTCACCGATCCCAATGCATTGGATACCGTCTATGTTTACAACGGCTTCGGAAATCCGACCTCGCTAGAAAGTCCCGATACCGGCATCAGTGCATATGAATACGACGGTGCTGGCAATCGCACCATGCAGACGAATGCCAACGAAAAAATTACCCACTATCTCTACGATGTACTCAATCGCGTTACTGCAATCCAGCACCCGCAGGAAACTATCCTCAACGTCGCGTACACCTACGATGTCGCACAGAGCGATTGCGCATCCGAGGAGAGTTTCGTCATTGGCCGCTTGAGTTTGATGACTGACCACAGCGGAAGCACCGCGTACTGTTACGACCGCTTCGGTCAAATGACAAGGAAAGTGCAGCGAACTCAAGGAAAGACCTTCACATTGCGTTGGAGTTATCAGCCCAATGGACGCCTCGCATCAATGACCTATCCAAACGGCACCGTGCTGGACTATCTGTACGATAGTCAAGGCCGAGTCGTCGACATTGGGGCAACAGGTGGGAGCGGGAGGCCAGGTCAAGGCGCAAGGACGCAGGTTTTGCGCAATGGGAGCTACGCGCCATTCGGTCCCGTGCAGGCATGGCAATTCGGCAACGGGCTGAAATTCCGAAGAACCCTGAACATGGATTATAGGATTGGCGTAGTCGAAGATGGCGCCGAGACTCTGATCGGCCCAGGACTAAGTCTTGGTTACGAGTTCGATGCGGTCGGCAATTTGGCAGTCCTGCGCAATGGTAAGCAGATCGACACATTGCGGACATATGACTATGACGGCCTGGACCGGCTGACCGAAGTCAGGGACGCTCAAACGCACGTCTGGCAAAGTTATAACTATGACAAGACCGGCAACCGCACGGCATCGGGTAAGCGCACGACGGTCAACATGCAGGATTGCAGCGGCACAGCACCGGGCGAACCTTGCATACCCCTTCCGCCAAGCACACAGTGGACTACACGCACGTATGGCTACGTGCCCAACACTCACCGACTGTTGACGGTCGGCAATACCGAGCGTACCCACGACGATGCTGGCAATCTGATCCGCATCGGGCCAGTTTCTGTGGTCGTTCAAGACCCGCAGCCCGGCAATCCGTCTGGTGAAAGTGCGTCCTACATCGGCACCGTGCCGACGCAGTCGATCGGGGAGGGCAGCGACAGCGAACCGCCCCCAGGCATCGCAATCAAAACCTTCGACTACGACAGCGCCAACCGTATGCGCAATGTGAGCGTGAACGGTGAGCTGATGATGAGCTACCGCTACAACGGCAAGGGCGAGCGTGTGTATCGCAGCGGCAATGGCGATACCGTGCATAGCCTTTACGACGAAGGCGGTCAGTGGCTTGGGGATTACGACGAGAACGGCACAGTGATACAGCAGCTGATCTGGTTCGATAGTTTGCCGGTTGGCGTACTCGCCATGATCGGCAGCGTACTTGAGCTGCATTACATCGAAGCAGATGCGCTGGGCTCGCCGCGCGTAGTGATTGATCCAGTGCGCAACCTCGCGGTGTGGCGCTGGGATCTGACTGGCGAGGCCTTCGGCGAGAGTGAGCCGGATATGGATCCGGATAATGACGGGCTTGGATTTGTGTTCGACATGCGTTACCCGGGACAGCAGTACGACAGTGCGACGGGATTAAATTACAGCTACTTCCGGGATTACGACCCGAGCACGGGCCGCTACACACAAAGCGATCCGATTGGGTTGCAAGGCGGGATCAGCACTTACGGTTACGTCGGCGGAAATCCGCTTAAAGCGATTGATCCGTTTGGATTGGAGAAGTTAATACTGTTCCCCACTTCTGATCCAATCTATCAAACTGCGGTTGCATCTCGCGACGTGTCAGGTGTTTTGGTTGTCTGGGGGCACGGGAACCCAAATAAAGTTCAGTCCCTTAATGCTAGTCAATTGGCTGATCTGATCAGAAATAGCGGGTATTGGAAAAATGGTATGCCTGTTGTGTTGGCTAGCTGTCGTGTGGCGGAAGGCGACGAAAATATTGCGAAACAACTTGCTAAGGAACTGCAAGTTCTTGTCGCTGGTCCGAATACCCGCATCCTTAGTTTCGGAGAGACAGATATGGGGCCGTGGCACTCACTAACTATTCCGATTATCCATAGGGCCATCCCGGTCTGGCCAGGAAATTGGGTGACTTATCCGCCTCCAGGAAAAAAATGAAATGAAAACAAGAGCCGCATTGCTCGTTTTTTTTCTGATTGCCGTAGGATTGGCAGCCGGCGCATTTTTTTTGCCAAAAAATGATTGTGGAGATGACCCTTACGCACATCTTGAGTCGGTTATTTCAAATGCAGAGGCCGGTGATTTGGATTCCATTAGGGCGCTATTTTTTTATAGCAAATCGATAGATGCGGATGCTATGGAAGAATATTGGGCATTAAAAGGCGCGAAATTAGGTGACGCTCAATTATTTAGCGCATACGCATCACTTTTTCTTTCCTCATTTTCAGAAGACAAGAAGAGACTGGTGCTTTCTCATCTAAAAGAGAAAAAAAATTATAACGATTGTCTAGTGCGATCTCTGGAAGCGGGTTCTTCCGTTATGAAGTGTGAATGACGCCGGAAATTGTGGTCAGGTTGAATTTTCGATAGCCGATCAAGCAAGAAGCCCGCGCACTGCGCGGGCTTCTTGCTTATGCGCCTTGCTGTTGCAAGACGGTCTCGATCATCTGCATGACGAACCGTTGTTGCGCTTTTGGTAAGGCGTTGATGCGTTCGAGTTGCTGCTGAATTTTGGGTGCTGGCCCGCGCTTCTTTGGCGCGGCGGATTCTGTGTGTGCATCGTCGTTGACCAGCGCATCGAGCGTGGTGTCGAGTGCCTGCGCGATGACCGGTAGCAGCGAGACGGGAACGCGGCGTCGTCCCTTCTCGAACGAGTTCATGGCCTGCTGTGAAATCCCCAACACTTCGGCCAACTGCACTTGGGTGATGGCGAGCGCCTTGCGGCGTTCGGCGATGCGTTGGCCGAGAGAGACGAAAAAGGCGCGGTCATCGTCGGAGATCGCCATGAGGGGCGGAGCCTGGGAGCGGAAGTTGCGCATACGGTAATCCCGGTTTTTGATCGGCTTGTGCCGAATCTCCGAAACGGAGTATATTCGTTTTGAGGTTTTTATTGCAAAGACCTCTTGACACGTTTTGGAGACCGATGATGCCCTACGCCCCCGACGCTTCGCTCGACTGGTCCGCCCTGGCCGCCGATCCGCCGTCGCTGCTGTCGGCGGTGTCGGGGTTTTACGCGCAGACGGCGCGGGAGTCGGCTGAGGTGCGTGCGTACCTGTCGAAGCGCGGGTTGGAGCATCCGGCGCTGATGGACCGCTTCGGTCTGGGTGTGGCCAATCGCACGCTGGGGCTGGTGTTGCCGTACAAGCAGATCGCAGCGGGTGCGAAGGTGCGCGGTGCACTGCAGCGGTTGGGGGTGTTGCGCACATCGGGTCACGAGGCGATGCGCGGTTCGCTGGTGGTGCCGGTGCGCGATGCGTCGGGGTCGGTGGTGCAGCTGTACGGTCGCAAGCTGACCGATCACCAGCGCGATGATGTACCGCTGCACGTGTGGCTGCCGGGTCCGCTGCGCGGGGTGTTCAACCTCGACGGCTGGCGCGGTGCGGAGGATGTGGTGCTGTGCGGTTCGTTGATCGATGCGCTGACGGTGTGGTGTTCTGGCGAGCCTCGCGTCACCGCCGCGTGCGGTGCGGACGGCTTCACTGAAGAACTACTGCAGGCGCTGGTGCGCGAGGGCGTGCGTCGGGTGCGGGTCGCGTTCGTCGAGAACGCGGGCGGCCATGCGGCGATGCGTGCGGTGGCGGCGCGGTTGTCGGCGGTGGGCATCGAGACGCTGCGGGTGATGTTGCCGATGGGTCGCGACGTGAATGCGTGCGCGGTGCAGTCGGGGTTGCCGGCGGTGTTGGCTGCGATCGAGGACGCGGAGCCGTTCGCGTTGCCGCAACTGCAATCGCCCGCGCCTGCGATGGCCGTTGTCGAAACCGAAACCCCCACGCCTGACGTGCAGACACGCACGCATGATGCGCCCGCACCACCCGCACCCGCATGCGACGCCGACGACTGCGAAGTCAGCGCCGAACAGATCATCGTGCGCTACGCGGATCGTCGCTATCGGGTGCGCGGCTTGTCGCGTGCGCTGGGCGCGGAGTGCATGAAGGTCAACGTGCTGGTGAGCGTGGGCGAGCTGCTGCACGTCGACACGTTCGATCTGTATCAGGCGAAGGCGCGGGGCGTGTTCGTGCAGCAGGCGGCGTCGGCGTTGGGTGTAGATGCGGCGGTGATCGCGCGGGATGTGGCGCGGCTGCTGTTGACGCTGGAAGGCCTGCAGGCGGAGGCGATTACGGCGGCGGTGACAGCGACGCCTGCGGTGCCAGCGTTGAGTGCTGAGGACGAGGCGTCGGGGCTGGCGCTGTTGCGCGATCTGCAGTTGGTGGATCGGATCGTGCGCGACGTGGCGGCGGTGGGGGTGGTGGGCGAGGACGGCAATGCGCTGCTGGGGTATCTGGCGTGTGTGTCGCGGAAGCTGCAGAAGCCGCTGGCGGTGTTGATCCAATCGACGTCGGCCGCCGGCAAATCGACGCTGATGGATGCGCTGTTGTCCCTCATGCCAGAACACGAACGTGTTCAGTACTCGGCGATGACCGGGCAGAGTCTGTTCTATCTGGGCGAAGGCGATCTGCGCCACAAGATTCTGGCGATTGCGGAGGAGGAAGGCGTGCGGCAGGCGGCGTATGCGCTGAAGCTGCTGCAGTCGCAGGGCGAGCTGACGATTGCGAGTACCGGCAAAGACCCGCAGACGGGGAAGCTGGTCACGGAGGAGTATCGGGTGCAGGGTCCGGTGATGCTGTGCCTGACGACGACGGCGATCGATCTGGACGAAGAGCTGTTGAACCGCTGTCTGGTGCTGAGCATCGACGAGAGTCGCGAGCAGACCGAGGCGATCCATGCGCGGCAGCGTCAGGCGCGGACGCTGGCGGGGCTGATGGCGTCGCGGGCGGTGGAGGAGATCCAGCGGTCGCACCGTGCGGCGCAGACGCTGCTGCGGCCGTTGGCGGTGGTGAACCCGTTCGCCGAGCAGCTGACGTTCCGCAGTGAGTCCACGCGCACGCGTCGCGATCACGCGAAGTATCTGACCCTGATCGATGCGATTGCGCTGCTGCACCAGTACCAGCGGCCGGTGCGCACGGCGCAGGTGGGCGGCGCGGTGATCGAGTACATCGAAGCGACGGGCGAGGACATTGCGTTGGCGAACCGCTTGGCCAGCGAAGTGCTGGGGCGCAGCCTGGACGAGCTGCCGCCGCAGACGCGGCGGGTGCTGGGTCATATCGCGGCGCTGGTCGAAACGCAGATGCACGAGCGGTCGATGAGCCGCGCGGCGGTGCGGTTCACGCGTCGCGAACTGCGGGCGATGGTGGGCATGACCGACACGGCGCTGCGTGTGCACCTGGAACGCTTGATCGCGCTGGAATACGTGTTGGTCCACCGTGGCCAGCGCGGTCAGTCGTTCGTGTACGAGCTGCTGTTCGACGGCGATGCGACGACGCTGGCGCCGCAGCTGGCGGGTCTGATTGAAGTGGGTACGTTGCCGACGGCAGCGAATATCGTACCGGTAGGACCGAAGTTCACACCCCCTGCGGCGGAGTTTGCAGGGCAAAGTGAGAAGTTCACACCCCCATTGCACCCCCAACACACCCCCATTGCACCCAGTTTGCACCCCCTGCAAATTGACGAAAACGACTTGAAAACAAGTCGTTCTGTCGCTTCTGATGCGGAAGTAGTCAAAAAAGCACTACTGGGGAAGAAAAAAACAGCGGTGGCGGAACGTAGCCGTGGGATGCGGTCGTGAGCGCGTGGCCTGAATTGCTGCGCGCATTCCTGGAAGCCAGCGCGGTGCGCGGGCTCACGCCGTCGACGGTGACGGTGCGGGATCGTTCGCTGCGCCGGTTCATCGCATGGTGCGAACCGCGCGGGCTGGAGGTGGAGGCGATCACGCTGCCGGTGCTGGCGCGGTACCAGCGGTTCCTGCACCACAGCCGCAAGCGCGACGGCGAGCCGCTGTCGCTGGGGTTCCAGCAGCAGTTGCTGCTGCCGCTGAACATGTTCTTCCGCTGGATGGTGCGTGAAGGTCGCTTGCACGCGAATCCTGCGGCGGACATCGAGCTGCCGCGGGTGCCGCAGCGGTTGCCGCGTCACTGGCTGTCGGTGGCGGAGGTGGAGCAGCTGATGGCGCACGTGCTGATCTACGGCGATGCGGGGCTGCGCGAGCGGGCGATCATCGAAGTGATCTACAGCACCGGGCTGCGGCGTGCGGAAGTGATCGCGCTGCGGCTGCGCGATGTGGACACGCACGCGGGCGTGGTGTTCGTGCATGAGGGCAAGGGCCGCAAGGATCGGGTGGTGCCGATCGGGGAGCGTGCGCTGGCGTGGCTGGCGCGGTATCGCGACGAGGTGCGGCCGCAGTGGCTGCGCGATGCGACGCCGGCGCTGTGGCTGTGTCCGGACGGTACGGCGTTGACGACGCGGCAGCTGACGGAGCGGATGCACAAGCTGATCCTGGAAGCGGGCATCGACAAGCCGGGGGCGTGCCACATCCTGCGCCACTCGATGGCGACGCACATGCTGGAGGGCGGCGCGGACGTGCGTTATGTGCAGGCGATGCTGGGGCATGCGCAGTTGTCGACGACGGCGATCTATACGCACGTGGCGATCGGGCAATTGCAGGCCGTACACGCGGCGACGCATCCGGCGGCGAAATTGCAGCGGCGCGATGACGGCGCGGCTTAGCTGCGCTCAAGCCGACGCCGGGTCGTGGCGTTGAGATCGCTGGTCAGTCGAGATCGAAATATCCCCGCAGCGTCGCGGCTGAACTGCGTTGCAGCCGACGCCGCATCGTATCGGCGTCGACCGCGTATCGCAGCTCGAACGCCCCGCGAACCGCTCGGGCCCATGCCCGCGCCGCTGCGCGGCGGCCGCCCTGCGACATAACGTGGCGTTATGCGCACCGTCGCGGACCGGCGGCAGTGCCGCCGTCCCCGCCGCTGTTCGCTTCGCCGCATAACACACGTTATGTCGCCGGCCGGCGTGCTGCGCACCGGGCCTGCGCTCAGGCATTGCGGGCTCGTGTGCACGCGCTCACGCACGCCCACACCCACCAGCGCGTGCGCACAGCCGCGTTGCGTCTGCGCCCATGTCGGCTTGCGGGTCGTTGCGCTGGTTGCGCGTGGAATCGCATCGCGTCTTCGTCACTGCAGCCGCCAAGCGCTGTGCGTCTGAAAGTTGGTCAGGGGGCTCGCTGTTGTCGTCCCAGTGTCGCACCGCTCACAGGCGCGTCAAGGTCGAGGCGAGTTGCTGCGCAAACCTTGACGCGCCTGTGACCGATGCAGGTTGGACTCGCCAACAGCAGCCGTCCCGGCTGCAGGGCAGTCGGAGAAACGTCATGTCTGAAGTGTTGCTCGTTGAAGTCCCGCCACAGTTCATCGCCTTGTGCATCAACAACGAAGTCACGCCGCAGGCGGTGCTGCGGGGAATGATCGGGGTGCTGTGCGCGCTGCACATCGAAGAAAGCCAGCAGGCAGTGGGTCTGTACGCCACCGCCGTCGATTAATCCAATCAACAACACCCGCACCCGGCTGCGCCGGGTGCGGGTCATTGAAGGAAATGATGATGTCCAAATTCCCTACAACCATCGAAGCGTTGGATGAAGCTGAAGATCTTCCGCCGCTGTGCATGGTGCTGCCCGATGAGTTCTTGCGGGTGTGCATCAAGGACGGCGTGAGTCCTGAAGTGGTGATGCACGGGTTCATCGCGGATCTGTGCGGGTTGTCCCTGCGTGATTACCGCACGTTCGGTCCAGAGCCGCGCCGGCTGGCGATCGACTACTACCTGCGCACGCACGGCCGTTGGGGCGCGTAACGCAGACACAGCAGCGCCCGGCACGTCAGTGTCGGGCGTTACTGTTCGGTGCTGTTGCTTCGGCAAGTCCGTGACATGACGCGTGGGGAACGTCCGCAGCTTCGGTGAGCGAGTCGGCCACGCGCTGCGGTGGTAGATCAAGATCAACAGCGCGGCCGCGCTGCTGCGCAACGCCGCCGTCAGCGCCGGCTTACCTGTGGGCCGCGCCACGATCCGGCCTATCGACCTTCTCCCATGCTGACCCTTGTCTCACCGGAGCCGATGATCGTTCCCGGCTGAAGCCGAACCGTGCAACCGGGACGCCGCACACCCCTGCTTGACGGC
The DNA here is from genome assembly GCA_043765595.1 of Lysobacter sp. GTDB lineage: Bacteria > Pseudomonadota > Gammaproteobacteria > Xanthomonadales > Xanthomonadaceae > Lysobacter_I. Next base: position 23,035 of record JAYUIZ010000414.1, read on the forward strand.
CCGCGCCGGAGGGCCAAAACTCGCTTCAAGGAATTTTTGATCGGAGCCAGAACCCGTGTCAGCGGCGATCGCCATTGCAGCCCCAAGACGCATCAAGGCGTCGCACCGTCGGCGGCGGAGAGTCGCGTCGGTCCGACAACATTACAGCTACTTCCGGGATTACGACCCGAGCACGGGCCGCTACACACAAAGCGATCCGATTGGGTTGGAGGGTGGTATCAGCACGTATGGATATGTCGGCGGGAATCCGCTGACGCGGATTGATCCGTTGGGGCTAACAGAATTGATTTTGTTCTCGCCCGGTGATACGGGTGGGGTGTTTTTCCGCAGTGCGACTACCTATCGATCTCCAGAGGGAACGTACACCGTAGGAGGGCACGGAAATCCAGGTGAAATGCGTGATGCTGACAACAACACAATCACACCTGAAAAACTACGCGATATGTTGTTAAGAGATCGCCGATATCGTGATGCGGAGCAGGTGCAGCTGGCAAGCTGCAATACAGGAAAGCATGGTGATAGATCGTTTGCTCAAAGACTGGCTAACCTGCTGGGTAAGCCTGTGATTGCGCCCGACAATTACGTTTTCTTCCGGCCGACAGGTACTTTCTATTTGGCGAGCACGGCCGGGAAAAATGGAGGTCCGCTTCCCGGGAGAAGCGGTCAATGGATCACGTTTTATCCGATGAGCCCGGTTCCAAGGAAGTGAATGACATGAAATTTTCTGCGCAGCTGCTACTTGTCGTCATTCTTATAAATATCGGTGCTTGTGCGCCGCCTGTTTCAAACTCTACCGAAGAAGAGATGAATCGCTCAGAAGAAATTGGCATGCCGATCTATGAGCAACTACCTGCCTTGAAAAATGAAGCAATGGAAGGGTCAACGCATGCCGCGATGCAGCTGTCATTGTGGTACATGAAGTTTATGGATGAGAAAGAAGATCGCTATTGGACCCAAATTGGTGCAGAGAACGGAAGTGCTGTTGGGCAATACAATCTTGGGCTTGCTCTCTTATCCGAACCAGATCCGCTCAAAAAGTCCAGAGGTCGATACTGGCTGAGTAAATCAGCTAATCAAGGCCATAAATGGGCTGCTGAAGAACTAGCAGAGCTAGACGCCGCTGCGAAGAAGTAACGAAATCACAGATTCCGCCGAATGGAACAAGAAGCCCGTGCATTGCGCGGGCTTCTTGTTTATCGGCTGCCTTGCAGCATCGAATCGAGGATTTGCGCGATAGCGCGTTGCTTGGATTTTGGCAGTGCTTAGAGCCTGTTCAAAATCTTCTGAGCAACAGCGCCAAGAATGCAAGATTTACGAATTGCAGACTTGTATTGAGTTTTCGCTCGCAGTTCTTCCAT
>JAYUIZ010000415.1:0-2167 GCA_043765595.1 Lysobacter sp.
CCGACGACAGCAGCGGTTCCGGCGACGTCACCGCCGCGGTCAAGATCAACGGCAGCGCCGGCGGTTTCGGCTACGGCGTGTTCGCAGCCACCGAGGGCGACAGCGTCGGCCGCGATTTCTACGCGCTGCGCGCGACCCGCGGGTTCGCCGGGCAGAACGTCGGCGCGATGGTGACCCGTGTGAATCGGCCGTTCCTCGACCGCGAGGCGACCGTCGTTTCGCTCGATCACCAGTGGGCGCCGAACGCGCAATGGAATATCCGCACCAATGTGGTCGGCTCCAGCATCGACCAGCGCGGCAAGATCGTGCGCGATTCCGGCGCGCAGGTGCGCATCGACCACGACATCGGCAACGGCTGGCGGCAGCAGATGTATCTGCTGCACACCGGGCGCGACCTGCAGCTCAATGACTTCGGCTTTCTCGACCGCAACAATTACAACTACGGCCGCTACGAGGTGTCGCGACGCTTCACATCGCTGCCGGAGACCTCGCCGTATGCCTCGCACCAGTGGCGCTTCGCCACCTCGCGGCGCAGCAACGACAACGGCGTGCATATCGGCGATGCCTTCGTGCTGAACCGCGGCAGCGAGCGCCGCGACGGCGGCAACCAGTTCTTCGAGCTCTTGGGCTGGACGCCCGGCCACGAAGATCTGATCACCCGCGGCAACGGCGTTGTCGATCATCCGGGGCGCCTGTACGGGTTCGCCGAGCGCTTCTTTCCGAAGAAAAAGCACTGGTCCTTCTACGCCAATCTGCGCTACGGGGCGGAGGGTCTTGGCGGTATCGATCGCGGCGCCTGGAGCGCCTATCTGGAGCCGACCTATGCGGTCAACGACAACCTCAGTTTCTTCCTTGGTCTGGAAGTGCTGCGCAACCCGGATTGGCTGATCTGGGATCGTGACAGCGCGCGTCTGATCACCTACGGCCAGGAACAGGCGCTGCTCAATGCGGGCACGGTGTGGCTGATCGACAGCAGGCAGGAGCTGCGCATGCGCCTCGAAGCGCTGGGCCTGGACGCCGAGGCCAAGCGTGCCTGGGTCGTGGCGCCCGACGGTACGCCGGTGCGCAACAACGATCCGGCCGACAGCTTCGCGCTGCGCAATCTCGGTTTCCAGGTGCGCTACCGCTACGAGTTCGCGCCGCTCTCGTACCTGTATCTCGCCTACGTACGCGGCGGCTCGATGTTCGACGCGGGGGCACGCCAGTCTTCGGTCGGCGAGGAATTCAACGGCGCGTTCGATCTGCGCGACAGCGAGCAGCTGCTGGTGAAGCTGTCCTACCGGTTCGAGATCTGAGTTTTTCGGGCCTCTGGTTTTCAGGATCAGGGCCTGGAACCCGGTGCGCGGCTCGTCGAAGCGATCATTTGTCGAGTTTGATCACCACGCGACCGTTCTGGATCAGAGTCCCGGCGATTTTGCGCGAACCGAGCGTGTCCAGCATGTCCTTGTCGAGTCTGTAGACCGGTTCGCTGCGGGCGTAATCGCGCAGCCAGCCGTTGATGAGGTCGCGGCCGGTCGCGTTCATGCGGCTGCCGATCAGCGGCAGTTCTGCCGACTCCAGTTCGGGTTCTTCCAGATACAGCGCGTTGCTGGCCACGTCGTAGCGCAGGCCGCTGGTGACCGCGATATGGCCTGCAGGTTTGTCGCTGCGCATGCCCAGACCGTCAATGCCGACATCGAAATCCAGATGCAGACGCGTGCTGTCGGGCGGGATCGCGACCTGCGGATTGCTCACGGTGAGTTTGAGCAGGCCGCCGAGTTGATCGTACTGCTGCGGATAATGGCGATCGAGATACGCCTGCAGCTGTGGCGCGGTGAAGGCGACCTGGTTGCTCAGCAGAGCAGTCGCAGTGTTTAGCGCGCCACAGCCCGACAGGATCGCAATGGCGGCGACGGCAACGAAGATGGCGGCAGTGATTAGGAAAGAGCGGCGACGCGTGTTCATCGTGGACATGTCGGTCATGGTGGGCTTGTGTGCGTTGGCCGCAGCTTAGGCCAAGGGCATGAATGACGGGTGATTCGGTTGCCTGTAGCACATGTTTATTGATCCGGTACGATTATGTTTGAATTCGATGAATGTGCTTACGTAGGAGGGGCTTTAGCCCCGAGCAGCCTGTTGATCGGGTTTCCCGCCAAAAAAACGGGCCTGAAAGCCCTCCTACGAAGCC
>JAYUIZ010000416.1:0-6009 GCA_043765595.1 Lysobacter sp.
CGCACCGAAGCCCGACAACAGCTGATGCCGCCGCTTAGTCGCGTCATGCCCGCCTCCGTCGCCCCCATCCACCCTGCGCCGCCCATGGCGCACGGGAGAATCCGATGAAATTCACCGATATCTTCATCAACAAACCCGTGCTGGCGATCGTCGTCAGCCTGTTCATCATGTTGTTCGGCCTGCGCGCGTTTAGTTCGCTCAACGTGCGCGAATACCCGGAACTTCAGAACGCGGTCATCAACGTCAGCACCACTTATTTCGGCGCCGATGCGGATCTGATCCAGGGTTTCATCACCACGCCCCTGGAACGCGAGATCGCCAGCGCCGAGGGCATCGAATACCTCACCTCCTCCAGCGCGGCGGGCGTCAGCACGATCCAGGCCTATATCCGTCTGGATCAGGATCCCAACGAAGCGCTGACCCAGATTTCTGCGAAGATCAACAAGCTCCGCGGCCAGCTGCCGCAGGAGTCCGAGGATCCGGTCATCGACCTGCAGCAGGGCCAGCAGATCGCGGCGATGTACGTGTCGTTCGCCAGTGAGCGGCTAGACAACAATCAGATCACCGACTATCTGACACGAGTGATCCAGCCCAAGCTGGTCACCGTCCAGGGCGTGCAGCGCGCCGACATCCTTGGCGCTGGCTCGTTCGCGATGCGGGTCTGGCTGAAACCCGATCGCATGACCGCACTGCAGGTCACCGCCAGCGACGTCGACGCTGCGCTGCGCAACAATAACGTGCTGTCCGCGCTGGGTTCGACCAAAGGCCAGATGGTGTCGGTGGATCTCACCGCGCGTACCGATTTGCGCACCGCTGAGGAATTCCGCGAGCTGGTCATCCGCGAACAGGACGGCGCGATCGTGCGCTTGAGCGACGTGGCCGACGTGGTGCTGGGCTCGGAAAACTACGGCAGCTCGGTGCGCATCAACGGTCAAGCCGCGACGTTCATGGCGATTTATGTCTCGCCCGACGCCAATTCGCTGGACGTGATCAAGGCGGTGCGCAAGACATGGGATGCGGAGATCATCCCGCAGTTGCCCGAAGGCATGGTCGGCACGATTCCCTACGACAGCACCAAGGCCATCCAGGACGCCATCGATGAGGTCATCAGCACCATCATCGAAGCGGTGATCATCGTGATCGTGGTGATCTATCTTTTCCTCGGTTCGTTCCGCAGCGTGCTGATTCCGGCGGTGACCGTGCCGCTCTCGCTGGTCGGCACCCTGTTCCTGATGTTGCTGATGGGCTTCACCATCAATCTGCTGACATTGTTGGCGATGGTGTTGGCGATTGGCATCGTGGTCGATGACGCCATCATCGTGCTGGAAAACATCCATCGGCACATCGAGGAGGGTATGAAACCGCATGCCGCGGCGATCCGCGGCGCGCGCGAACTGGCCTGGCCGGTGGTCGCGATGACCACAACCCTCGTCGCGGTTTATCTGCCAATCGGCTTTCAGGGCGGCTTGACCGGGGTGCTGTTCACCGAGTTCGCGTTCACGCTGGCCGGCTCCGTGCTGTTGTCGGGCGTGATCGCGCTGACGCTGTCGCCGATGATGAGCGCGAAGATGCTCAAGCCGCACAGCGAAGGCGGCAAGGGAAGATTCCAGGCTTGGCTGGATACGCGCTTCGACCGGCTGCGTCACGGCTATCAGCGCAGGCTCCATGGCGCGCTCGATACCAAGGGCGTGATCGCCGTGTTCGGTGCGATCGTGTTCGCGTCGTGCATCTTCCTGTATATCCAGTCGCCGAAGGAGCCGGCGCCCGCCGAGGACCAGGGCTTCATCTTCTCCATCGCCGTGGCGGATCCGTCAGCGACGCTGGATTATGTCGAACGTTACACCGAGCAAGTGAACGCAATCACCAAAGAAGTACCTGAAGTCGAGAACTACTTCCTGTTCAACGGCGGCTTCGGTGGCGGCGGCGCCAGCAACACCGCCATCGCGGGCTTCGTGCTCAAACCCTGGAGTGAGCGCAGCCGTTCGACCAAGCAGGTGCTGGAAGAGTCGCTGCAGCCGAAGATCTCCGAAGTCACCGGCCTGAACGTGTTCGCATTGATTCCGCCGGCACTGCCCACCGCAGGCGGCGGCGGCGGCGGCGGCGAATTCATCATCGGCGGCATCGGTTCGCTGCAGCAATTGCAGGAACTGGCCGACGCCGTGCTCGCAAAGGCCTACGCCAGCAAACGCTTTATCTTCCTCGACAAGGATTTGAAGATCGACAAGCCGCGGATCGAAGTGCAGATCGACCGCGACAAGGCGGCGTCGCTCGGCATCGACATGCGCACGCTGTCTGCAGACATGTCGGCGATGCTGTCGGGCGGCTACGCGAACCGGTTCGCGATGCAGAATCGTTCGTATCGGGTGATCGCCCAGGTGCAGCGCAGCGACCGCCTCAATGCGCAACAGCTCACCAATTACTACACGCGCACGCGGACCGGCGAACTGATCCCGCTATCCACCCTCGTCACCCTGAAGGAAACCGCGGAGCCCCAGGGGTTGAACCGCTTCCAGCAGCTGAATGCCGTGTCGATTATTTTCGCGCCGCGCCCCGGCGTCACCAAGGGCGAGGCGCTGGCGGTACTGGATCAGGCAGCCAAGGAAGTGCTGCCGCAGGGCTTCAGCGTGGACTACGCCGGCGAGTCGCGGCAGTTCAAGCAGGAAGGCACGACGATGCTGGTCACGCTGTTATTCGCGCTGATCATCATCTTCCTGGTGCTGTCGGCGCAGTTCGAGAGTTTCCGCGATGCACTGATCATGCTGATCACCGTGCCGATGGCGCTGTGCGGTGCGTTGCTGGTGATCAACGTGCTGGCAATCCTGGGCGCGGTGCTGCAGACCGAGGCTTTCCCCGGCATGAGCATCAACATCTACACCCAGGTCGGGCTGGTGACGCTGGTCGGCGTCATTACCAAACACGGCATCCTGATCGTGGAGTTCGCGAACAAACTTCAGATCGAACAAGGATTGTCGAAGCGCGACGCGATTGAGGAAGCCACCGCAATCCGTTTGCGCCCGGTGCTGATGACCACTGCCGCGCTGGTGTTCGCGATGATCCCACTGCTGATGGCAAGCGGCCCGGGTGCCGCCGCGCGCTTCTCGATGGGCATGGTGATCGCCTCGGGCATGACCATCGGCACCGCGTTCACGCTCTTCGTGCTGCCGGCGTTTTATCTTTATCTCGCGCGCGATCACGCGCATGATCGCGATGCGGTGGTAGACGACCAAACACTCGCGCCGGAAGCGCAGCCGCAGCCCAGTTGATCGCGGCGTACCCGGCAGGTCCTCGGCTACAGTCTGTGCGAACGGATGCCTGACAATCTGGTGAAGCAATCATTCCTCAATGCCTTGTCGGCCTCTCCGGTCGAGCAGGGCGTGCTGTTCCACTCTGACCGTGGCAACCAATACGCCAGCAAAGAGTTCCGTCAAGCGATGAGCGTGTACGGCTCCGTGCCGAGCATGAGCCGGAAGGGGAATTGCTGGGACAACGCGGTGGCAGAGAGCTTCTTCACCACGCTTAAGAACGAGTTCGTGATGGTTGTTTCCCAACAATCCGCACGCCTCTATCCGTCACATCCACTGCCACCATCCGCAACGATTCACCGCGGCAAGGGCCGGCAACGCAGGCGCCTTCTCGCAGTTCAAAGCTTGCGCCGTGGGCTGCGCAGACCAGCAAACCCTCCTTGGACAGCAGGAACTTACCGGGCGCCCAGTCCAGACGCCGACCGGCGTGCGGACAGATATTCAACCAGGCGCGAACAGTGTCGCCGTCGCGATGCAGGATCAAGGATTCAGCCGTACCGTCGACCTCGGCTTCGACCTCCAGCAGCCCGCCATCAGGTAACTCGTCCAGCACCGCGAGTGGCTTGGCGGCGGCGGCAGGATTTAACGAAGTTCTCACACCTTCCATCATCGTGCGCCCGATACTGCGGCGACCGGCCGCTGGCCTTTAGTGTGTCACGACACCCCACTATGTTTGCCTCCTCCGTTTTCCGCTTCCAGCATTACCGTCACCGCGCTGGCGAGTTCTTCGCGCCCCGCAAGCCGCGTCATCGCGTGCTGCGCGTCCTGTTGGCGCTGATCGGCGTCGCCGTGCTCGCAGGTCTGCTGGTGGTGGGCGTGGTGGTGGGCGCGGCGATGCTTGGCGTCGGCCTGCTGGCGCGGCTGTGGCGCCGTCGCGGCAAAACGATCGCAGCAGCGCCCGCGCGGACTCTGGAAGGCGAGTATCGGGTCGTTCGTAAGCCGATACTGTCGAACGCGCGCTGAGTTCGGCCGCTTCAGGTTTCAGCCGCTTCAGGTTTCAGCCGCTTCAGGTTTGAGCCGATTCGACCCCAGCCACTTCGATTCCAACCGCGCGTCGATCCGGCGCCGGGCTCGACGCACCGCCGCCGGGCGCGCGATCATGGCGCCATGAACGTATCCCTCACCGATTTGATTCCTCCGCCTGCGCCGACGCGCGTGCCCGTGCGCGGCCAGTCGCTCACCGGATATTTTCCGGTCCGCCGCGTCTACTGCGTCGGCCGCAATTTCGCCGACCACGCCCGCGAGATGGGCGCCACAGTCCCGGCGTCGAAAGCCGAACGCGGCAGCCCGGTGTTCTTCCTCAAACCTGCCGATGCGCTGGTGGTCGACGGCGTGGCCGCTTACCCGCCCGGGACGCAGGATCTACACCACGAGATCGAACTGGTTGTCGCACTGGGCCAGGACGCGCCCGCTGGCGTGCTCGATACCGCCCAAGCCGAAGCGCTGATCTTCGGCTACGGCATCGGCCTGGACCTCACCCGCCGCGATCTGCAGGCCGCGGCGAAGGCCAAAGGGCTACCGTGGGACACCGGCAAGGCCTTCGACCAATCCGCGCCCATCAGTCACCTGCTGCCGGCGGCCGACGTCGGCGCGCTGGCCGAACGCACGCTTTCGCTGCGGGTCAACGGCGCGCTTCGACAGGAATCGCGCCTCGACCAGCTGATCTGGGACGTGGCGGACATTCTCCAGGAGCTGTCGAAACTCTACGCGCTGCGCGCAGGCGATCTGGTGTTTATGGGCACGCCCGCGGGCGTGGCCGCGCTGCAGCCGGGCGATGTTTGCGAAGGCCGTCTGGACGACCTGATCCGCTTCGATTGCAGGATCGCGCCGCCGCTTTGAAAGGCCGCCGCATGGGCCGCACAAACGCGCTTTCGCGGCCTAGACTCTGACCCACATCACTCACTATCCACAGCCACCTCCGGGAGAACGATTCCATGGGCATGATTTCCGAGTTCAAAGAATTCGCGATGAAGGGCAATGTCGTCGATCTCGCGGTCGGCGTGATCATCGGCGCCGCGTTCGGCAAGATCGTCAGTTCGCTGGTCGACGGGGTGATCATGCCGGTCGTCGGCAATGTCGTCGGCGGTGTGAATTTCCGCGATCTGGCCTACGTCCTGCAGGACGCGGTGATCGGCCCGGACGGCAAGGAAGTCGCGGCCGCGGTCGCGATCCAGTACGGCGCCTTCCTGCAGACGGTCATCGATTTCGCGATCATCGCGTTCGTGCTGTTCGTGGTGATCAAGGTCATGAACCGGCTGAAGAAGGCCGAAGCCGCCGCGCCGCCGGCGCCAACCGAAACACCCGAAGACGTGCTGCTGCTGCGCGAGATCCGCGACGCGATCAGGAAGTAATCGACGTTCGGCTGGCACGGGCCGCAGTCGCGGCAGCGTGACCGACGGCATCTGCATCCAGAGCCACGGGCTGGTACGCTCGCGGCTTCGTTTTGCCGGGTTGGAGCGTTCGCAATGCGTTCAAAGTATTGGTCCAGCGTTGCCCTGTTCACGGTGATCGTTGCCGTCATCATCGGCTCCACCGCAGGGGCCGCATCGCCCGATGCACCGCGCGAAACCCGCATCCCCGAAGCCGCACTCGCGAACGCCGCACAGCTGCGCGAACAGGCGCTACAGGACAAAACCGCATGGCAGGTGGTCGAATCGCTGACGACGGAAATCGGTCCGCGGCTCGCCGGCAGCGAAGCCGATATGCG
>JAYUIZ010000417.1:0-6002 GCA_043765595.1 Lysobacter sp.
TCTTTTTGCTGTGTCCGTTACGCCGATTTTTCGGACGATCTACTTCCGGTGATGATTTCTCCTCGTCTAAATGGGTATCTAATTCTGCGGTCAGACATCGTTCAATCAGAGCTTTACTCAGTTGTTTAAAGATTCCACCTTGTCCCATTAGATCATCGACATTCTTATAATCTTTCAACAACTCGTCAATTAGTTCAGGTCGGAAGGTCATTAGTCGGCGCCTCAGTTCACTAGTTTATTAGATCATCTCTTTTGACCTTTGACACAAACTATTTTACAGTCTCGCGATCGCAGTACTATTAATCAAACCCTGCAACGCTTTTATGTCACAGTTCTTTCCTTGCCCCTACCTCAACACAACAGTCGAACTGACTGAAAAGCGTTGGCAACACATCGTTGAGACTCACCCCGGTACGCTACCGGACTATCTCATCGAACTAGAAGCCACCTTAGCCACACCAGACTTAATTCGGAGCAGTGATCGTGACCCTGAAGCATTACTTTTCTCTAAATGGTTTGAAACTATTCGCACAGGACGTTATCTTGTAGTGGTAGTCGTTTGTCAGATAGACTCTCCTCGCCACTGGATCACTACCACTTACACTGCCCGCAAAATTACTGGAGGACAAACACAATGGAAAAACAATTAACTGTCCATTACGACAAAATTGGCGATATTCTCTACGTCAACACCTGTAAGCCCTATGAAGAGCAAGAATCTGAAGAAATAGGTGATGAAATCATTGCTCGTCTCAATCCAATTTCTGGCACTGTCGAAAATCTAGAAATTCTATTCTTTGCTCAACGAACACAACCTTTGAATCTTCTCGCCCTCCCGATCGGTAAAGCCTTACTGTCTGCGGCATAGGACGATAAGAATGCGCCTGCTATCCCCCCTTCACCATTCTACCGCGTACACACAAGTCGTTCCACACTGCTCTAAAGTAAAGAAGCCCCCTTACAACCCTTGCCAGCCATGCATAATCCCATCTTGGTTCACGCCCAACAAAACCCAGGAACAGCCTTTGGAGACGCTCGGCTGGTAAAAAGGGGGCGGCTCTTTACGACTCCATTTGTGAAAAGCATTCGGTGAACATTCGACAAATCAGCCGGAATCGCTCTGAACAAGTTGGGTATTATCGTTTCTTAGAGAATCCTAAAGTGACCCTATCGGAATTGACCCAAACGGTTGTGAACCATTGCCAACAACAAGTCGAGGACCGTCATGTTCTAGCGATTAACGACACCTGATCTCAGAGCAAAAGAAGCGAAAAAGCCGGGCGTTGAGGATCACGCCCGGCTGTCTGAAGCCAATATCTCACGGCCCTTTCTCATAGCCTGCGACTCGGTGCAGCGTCTCGCGAGCAGGGTGGCGGTAAGTGAAGCGAGACCCGTCAATGCCGCGTCAGGCGGCAACCGATTGTCATAGCGATCAAGCGCTCGAAGTTTCGAAGGTGGGATTGGTTTGGCTTATCGCCATCCTGCGAAATATCTGCTTTTGCCGCATCCTGCGCGAGTTATCGGTTTGGCTGCAGCTTCGCCAACAGCAGCGCGCGCATCTCGGCTTTATCGTCATCGTCCAGACCGGCTTCGCGCTGTTTTGCCTGCAGCTCGTCGATGCGCTGATGCAGGGTCTGTTTTTCAAGCTGCGCCATCGCATCGGCGAATTCGTTCTGCCACAGCGCGGCTTCGCCGGGCATATCCTGCGAGGCGAGTTTCTGCAGCGGGGACAGCTCTTCGCGTTCGGCGAAATGCTCGAGCACGCCGCCGGTGGTGATGTCCGGGCGTTCGTGCACCAGCGTTACCAGTTCAGTGAGCAGCGATACGCCGGGCTGACGCAGCGCGCTGAAGGTGTAGGGCGGTCGCAGTGCCAGCGCCAGTGAAGGCTGCTGCAGCAGCAGTGCGATCGCGCCGCGCACCAGACTGCGTTTCTGGGTGGGCGCAACCTGCATACGCGGGCGCTGCGATGAGGTTTGCTTCTGCGCGCTGGCGCGTGCGCCGACGCCAGTGAGTTCGGTCAAACGCTGGCGCATCAGATCGCCAAACGCGCCGTCGGGAATCTGCGCCAGCAGCGGTTTCGCGCGTTCGGCCATGCGCGCCTTGCCATCGAGCGTACCAAGGTTCACGTCCGTGCCCAGCTCATCGAAGAAGAATGTCGACAGCGGAGTCGCGTCGCGCAAGCGGATGTCGAAACCAGCCTGTCCTTCGTTGCGCACGATCGTGTCCGGGTCTTCGCCATCGGGCAGGAACAGGAAGAACGCCTGCCGGCCGTCCTTCATACGCGGCAGCACCGATTCCATCGCTTTGCTGGCCGCACCACGCCCTGCGCGGTCGCCGTCGAAACAGAAGTACACATCAGGCGCATTGCGGAACAGCAGCTCGGCGTGGTCGGGCGTGGTTGCGGTGCCCAGCGTCGCGACCGCTTGGGTGATGCCGTGCTGAAACAGCGCGATCACGTCCATATAGCCTTCGACCACAATCAGCCGCTCGATCTTCTGGTTCGACTGCCGCACCTGCCACAGGCCGTAGAGTTCGCGGCCCTTGTGGAATAGCGGGGTTTCCGGTGAGTTCAGATATTTGGGCGCGTCCTCCGGATCCAGCACGCGTCCGCCGAACGCGATGGTGCGGCCGCGGCGATCGTGGATCGGAAACATCACCCGGTCGCGGAATTTGTCGTAGACGTGGCCTTTGTCGTTCTTCGAGAACAGGCCGACGCGCTCCAGCAGCGCCATCCGCCGCGGGTCGGTACCCAGCGCATCGCGCAGCGCCGAAAAACCATCGGCTGCATAGCCGAGTCCGAACTGGCTGCGGATCGCGTCGTCGACGCCGCGGCGATCAAAATAGCCGCGCGCCTTGTCGCTGATCGTCAACTGTTTCTGGAAGAACTTGCTCGCCGCCTCCAGCGTCGCATACTGGTCGACGCTGTCCGGCGTGGCGTTGCGCTGCTGGGTATCGCGCGGCACTTCCATGCCGACGCGCTTGGCCAGTTCGTCCACCGCGTCGAGGAATTCGAGGCGGTCGTAATTCATCAGGAAGCTGATCGCGGTGCCGTGCGCGCCGCAGCCGAAGCAGTGATAGAACTGTTTGGTCGGCGAGACCGTGAAAGACGCCGAGCGCTCGTCATGGAACGGACAGCGCGACGCATATTCCTTGCCCTGGCGCTTCAGCGGCACGCGCGACCCGACCACTTCGACAATGTCGGTGCGGGCAAGCAGGTCGTCGATGAATGCGTCGGGGATGCGGGCCATGTCAGCTGCGGATCAGGCGTTCGAGAAGCAGGGCCTGCAGGTCGCGGCGGGCGTCGAGAACCGCGACAATGAAAATCCTTTCGGGCTCGATTCGGTACACAACACGCCAAGGGCGCTCTATCAGTTCACGGTATTGCACGCCTGCGTCGCGTAGCTCCGGCACAAGCCGGTTTCGCGAAGCTTGAGTTCCGAGCCCGCGTGCACGATCCCGAATCCGGTGAAAGATGGTGAGAGCTGCCGCTGTATCCGTGGATGCGACATAGGCGGTGATCGCGATCAGGTCGTGTTCTGCATTCGAGGCCCAGCGGACCTCAAGCTCATTCATATCCCTGCTTCAAGCGTTCTTCCATACGTTCGAACACCTCTTCCTGAGGAATGGTGCGCCCCGCGGCGATATCCGCCTCGCCCTGCGCCAGCAGTTTCAGCATCAACAGCGCCTGCTGTTGGCGCTGGAAGGTCTCATAACTCTGCACGACAGCGCTGGCGCGGCCGTTCTGGGTCAACACCACGGCGTCGGATTCGTCCTGCAGACGCTTGAGCCACTGGCTGGCGTCGGATTTGAAATCGCTGAGGCTGATGATGGGGTCGCTCATGGCGGTCTCGTTGCGGACTGAATTCGGTCCGAGTATAACAAGGCGTCGCTGCGTAAGCCGGCCGCGTTTCAACGGCGCGCGAGCAGGCGAGCGCAACGACGTTGGTGCGCATGTGCGGGCGTCGATGACACGTCGGGCTGAGGGCTTGGTCGCTGCGACTCACGGCCCATGCGCTGCGCCTGCGGAGCTATCTCTGAGCCACGCGTGCATGATTCGATGGTGATGGCGGCATGGTGGGGTCGAGGTTGTCGTCAGACGCGGTATCCCTCGGAACGCCGGCCTCACGGAGTGTCCTGCGCGCACGCAGGCGCTCATCGATCACCGCGGTGATCAGCGCGCCGACCAGGAACACCACCGTCGCGTAATAGATCCACACCACCATGATCACCAGCGCGCCCATCGAACCGTAGGCACTGCCCGGGGCGGCGGTGGCGATGTATAGGCCGATCCCGTAGCGTCCCAGCGCGAACAGCCCCGACGTGATCAGCCCGCCGAGCAGGCTCTGGCGCCACGCGACCGTGCGGTCGGGCAGGTAGCGGTAGAGAAAGGCGAATGCCAGCGCGTACAGCACCAGCATGGTGGCGTAGCTCACCGCCGGCAGCAGCGAGGGCAGCCGGACGAAGGCCACCTGCAGCACGGTGGTGGCGATCATCGACACGATCAGCAGGAAGCCCAGCGCCAGCACGACGCCGAAGGAGAACACCCGCTTCCTCAGCCAGTCGACCATCCCTGCCAGGCGTTGGCGGTCGGTGCGGAAGATCATGTTCAGGGCATTCTGCAGTTGGGCGAACACCGCAGTGGCGCCGACGAACAGCAGCAGCGTGCTCCACAGGCCGGCCATCGAGCCCACGCCGGGCTGGGCGGTCGCGTTCTCCAGCACGGTGCGGGCGACGATTATGCCGCCGTCTCCGGCGATCTGCCCGACCTGGGCCACCAGCGCGTCCTGCGCGCTGGGATACAGCGAGGCGGTGATCCACAGCAGTAGTACCAGCAGCGGAGCCAACGAGAGCAGGCCGTAGAACGACAGCGCCGCCGCTTGCGACAGCACATCGATCTCCACGAAACGGTTGGCCAAGGCCGCCGGCAGGCTGCGCTGCAGGCGGAGCTGGTACCTGCGCAAGCGGGTGGAAGCTGAAAATGCGGACATCGTGGGGCTCGGGGTTTGGAAGGGGATGGCCCGCCGGTTTTAGCAGCCCGGATGCCAACTCCGTATGAAATACCGGGCGCCGGCATCGCCAACGACAGCGCAATGCTGAATGGTCGGCTGCCTGGAACGAGTCAGTCGTCGTGGGAATTGCTTTCCGCCAACGCCTGCAGCGCATCGCCGCTCACCCGCTGCACGGTCCATTCGTCCATGCCGGTAGCGCCGAGGCTGCGGTAGAAGTCGATGGCCGGAGTGTTCCAGTCGAGCACCGACCATTCAAAGCGGCCGCAGTCGCGTTCCACTGCGATCCGCGCCAACCTCACCATCAGCCGCTTGCCCAGGCCGTGGCCGCGGAAGGCCGGGCGCACGAACAGATCTTCGAGATACAGGCCCGGCTTGCCGAGGAAGGTCGAGAAATTATGGAAAAACAGCGCGAAACCGGCCGCGGTGCCGTCGACTTCGGCGATCAGCACCTCCGCACGCGGGCGCTCGCCAAACAACTGCGCGGCGAGTCCGGCTTCGTCAGCGACAACCTCATGCGACAGCTTTTCGTATTCGCCCAGCTCGCGGATAAAGGCGAGGATCAGCCCGGCGTCGGCGGCGACGGCCGGGCGGATGGCGATGACGGGCTGCACGCTCATGCGGACGTGCGCTGGCCCGATCAGCCTGCCAGACGCTGTTTGATCAGCTTCGACACTTCGCCCATGTCGGCCTGACCGGCGAGCCTGGTCTTGACCGTGCCCATGACCTTGCCCATGTCGGCAGGGCTGTTGGCCCCCACGTCGGCGATGACGGCATCGATCACCGCCAGCACTTCAGCTTCGCCGAGCTTGGCTGGCAGGTACTGTTCGATGATCGCCATTTCGGCGCGCTCGATCACCGCCAGATCCTCACGATTGGCGGCTTCGAACTGACTGACCGAGTCCTTGCGCTGCTTCATCATCTTTTCGAGGATCGCCAGCACCAGGCTGTCGTCCACCTCGACGCGCTCGTCGACTTCCTTCTGCTTGATCGCGG
>JAYUIZ010000418.1:0-2162 GCA_043765595.1 Lysobacter sp.
TGCTGTGCGGCATGTGCAGCGAAACGCCCGCCGGCGACATTGAACGCCATATCGAAGCCACCGTGGACCTGTTCCTGCGCGCTTACGGCCAAGATGCATGCGGCGATGGCGCCGGGACCCCGGGTTGATGCGGCCGATGCGCCCCCGCCGTGCTCTGTGTCCCGGTGACTTCCGGCACTCAGCGGGCAGCACCGCTTGCGGCGATCCTGCGTCCCGTGGCGGCGATATCGTCGCGGCAGGGCCATCCCGGTAAACTTCACGCCCGATCACGCGTTCCCACCGCAGCCACCGCCGCTAGAGACCCCGAGATGATGATCGATTACGCCAAAGCCCGCGAAACTATGGTCGAACAGCAGGTTCGCCCGTGGGAAGTGTTTCAGCCCCGGGTTCTCGAAACCCTGGCGCGGCTGCCGCGCGAACGGTTCGTGGTCGAAGCACACCGCGCCCTCGCCTACTCCGACCTGGCGCTGCCGATCGGTCACGGTGAGTCGATGATGAAACCGGTGCTGGAAGGCCGCGCACTGCAGGCGCTGTCGATCACCGCGGGCGAAGATGTACTGGAGATCGGCACCGGCAGTGGCTATCTCTCGGCCTGCCTCGGCAGCCTGGCCCGCGACGTCGTGAGTCTGGAACTGCACGCCGATTTTGCTCAGCATGCGCGTGCACGACTGCAGGCGCAGAGCATCGGCAACGTCCGCGTCGACACCATCGACGCTCTGCAATGGGACAGCGAACGCCGGTTCGACGCGATCTGCATCGGCGGCGCGGTCGCCACGCTCCCAGCGCGCTTCCTGCAGTGGCTGCGTCCGGGCGGCCGCATGTTTGTGATCCATGGGCTTGCGCCGGCGATGCAGGCCGCACTGGTCCGCCCTGCCGACAACGCTGCCGGTTTTCAGGTCGAATCGCTATTCGAGACCGAGCTTCAGTACCTTGTCGGTGCCGCACCCGTTCCCCAATTCAAACTGTGAGCCGCCTGCACGGCACGTTGCCGATGCGCGGATCGTTCAATACCTAAAAGGAAGATTCATGACCCGCCGCCCTCTCGTCCTTGCCCTCGCCCTGCTGGTGCTGCCACTCGGCGCACAGGCCGAAGACCTGCTGCAATCCTACGAACTCGCGCGCAACAGCGATCCGCAGTTCGCGGCCGCCGAGGCCGGGCGCCTCGCCACCCGCGAAGGCGCGGTGCAGACCCGCGCCACCTTCCTGCCGCAGATCGGCGGTTCGGTCGGCGCGAACTACTCCGACACCACCTCCGAACTGGGCAGCGGCCTGGAGGTTTCCGACGGCGGCGGCGGCGGCAGCTACGGCTTGTCGGTGGACCAGTCGATCCTCAACTTCGGCAACATCGCGCGCCACCGTTCGCAGCTGTCGCTATCGGAGGCTGCCGACTTCCAACTCGAGGCCGCAGGTGATTCGCTGATCACGCGCACCGCCGCCGCCTATTTCAACGTACTGGTCGCGCTGGAGACGCTGACCGCAGCGGAAGCGCAGGAAACCGCGCTGAAAAAGCAGTTCGACTTCGCCGACAAGCGCCTTGAAGTGGGCCTCGCCCCAATCACCGACGTGCACGAAGCCCGAGCGCAGTACGACCGCGCCCGCGCCAACACCATCGTCACCCGCAATGCGCTGGAAGACGCCTATCGCGCGCTGGAGGAAATCACCGGCAAGGAAGTGCGAGTGCTCAAGTCGTTGCCGCAGGACTTCCAGCCCGAACTGCCGTCGTCGCTGGATGTCGACGGCTGGGTGAGGACCGCGATCGACAGCAATCCCGCGCTAAAGGCGAAGGAACTCGAACTGCGTTCGGCCGAGGCGAGCGTCGATTTCGCGCGTGCCGGCCATCTGCCCAGCATCGGCCTGCGCGCGACCTACGGCAATAATCGCTCGCTGTTCAACGATAACGTCGCTACCACCGGCATCGATTCATCCGACACTTCCACCGTCGGCCTGACCGTCAGCATTCCGATCTTCGCCGGCGGTGCGACCCAGTCGCAGGTGCGGCAGGCGCTCGCCCAGCGCGACGTCACCGGCGACCAGCTTGATCAGCAGCGCCGCGCGCTGGTGCGCAATACCCGCAACGCCTACCAGACGCTGATCGCGGGCATCAGCGAAGTGGAAGCACGCAAGGCCGCGGTGTTCTCTGCGCGCAGCGCCTACGATGCGTC
>JAYUIZ010000419.1:0-2161 GCA_043765595.1 Lysobacter sp.
CGCCGAAAAACAGCACGATGACCGTCGCGGTCATCATCGACTGCGCGCCGATCCGCTTCAGCGCGGTGCGCACCGCGACTTGGACCGCATTGTCGAAACGTCCGCGTTCGTAGGACTCGCGGGCGTGCGCCTGCACAGTGCGCACCGCGCCGAGCGTTTCGGTGGCGAGGGTGTTGGCATCGGCGATACGGTCCTGGCTGTTGCGCGAGATCTTTTGCAGATAGTGCGCGCCGATCATCACCGGCAACACCGCCAGCGGAATGCCCACCAGCGCCCATGCCGCCAGCCGCGGGCTGGTTGCGAACAGCATCGCCAGCGCGCCGATCAGGGTGATGACGCTGCGCAGCGCCACCGACATGCTGCTGCCGACCACGTTGCGCACCAGTTCGACATCAGCGGTGAGCCGCGAGACCAGTTCGCCGCTGCGGTTGCGGTCGTGGAAGCCGAGGTCGAGCCCGATCAGGTGGGCATACAGTTTTTCGCGCAGGTCGGCGACCACGCGTTCGCCCAGCAGCGACACGAAAAAGAAGCGCGCAGCGGTGCCCAGCGCCAGCACCAGCGCGACGGCGAACATCAGCAGGAAGGCGCGATCGATGTCGCTACCGCTGCTGCTGCGGAAGCCTTCGTCGATCATCGTCTTGATGGCGAGCGGCAGGCTGAGCGATGCGGCGGACGAGATCACCAGCGCCAGCAGCCAGGCGACGAGCAAGCGGCGATGGGTGCGGACCAAGGGCCACAGGGTGCGCAGGTTGCCGATGGGGGCCTTTGGCGGGTTGGGATCTGGGGAGCTCATGCTGCGACCGGTAGGAAAGGGAGTGATCGGACCATCACACCCTGCCGGCAACGCCAGGCAGGACGTCGCGTTCAGCCAAGCGCTGCGAACCGCACCCGGTCACGGGTGGCGTCGCGCAGGCGTGTTTTCAAGTCGTCGACGCGATCCGCGGGCAGGCGTACGCGCAGAGTGACGCCGTCGGCATCGAAGGATTCGGCGGATTTGCTCGCGCCCGCCGCGTTGAGCGCCGCGTGGGCATCGCCGAGGTGCGCGAACGTGCATGCGAATTCGAGTTCGGCGTAGGCGATCAGCGGGCGCTTGTCGGCGCGACGCAGGCATTCGGCCGCGGCGCCGCCATACGCGCGCACCAAGCCGCCGACGCCGAGTTTGATGCCGCCATACCAGCGAGTCACCACTACCAGCACCTGGTCGCAAGCCTGGCCATCTATCGCGGCGAGGATCGGACGGCCAGCGGTGCCCGCGGGTTCGCCGTCGTCGCTGGAGCGGTACTGGTTGCAAACCCTCCACGCCCAGCAGTTGTGGGTCGCGCCAGTGTCGCTGAGCGATATCAGTGCGGTCTGCGCCGCGTCGCTGGAATCGACGGGCAGCGCCTGGGCGAGAAACCGACTGTGTTTGACTTCGATGACGTGCGCTGCGGCCGCAGTCAGCGTGTGCAGCTGCGCCGCCCATGCTGAGGGCGCCGAGGTCAAGGGCCGGGCGCCGGCAGCGTCGCCGCCAGTTTCCGCAGGTCTTCCGGCAGTTCGAGATCGGGATAACGGCGCCGGAATTCCTGCAGGCCATCGCGTGCGGCATCAGTGTTGCCTTTCGCGATCTGGGTGCGGATGCGTTGCAGCCAGGCCTGGCGGAATTCGGGCGAATCCGCCGACACCGGCGGCCGGTCGTCATAACCATCGCTCTTGCGGGTTTTGTCTTGGAATTTGTGTTCTTCTGCATCGCTTTCGACGTTGCCGATCAGGCCGCGCGCGCGCGCGCCAGAGGCGGGCGGCGACGCCGGTGCGCTTGCCGCAGCGCGGCTTGGGCTTGCCGCGGCCGGCGGCGAGGGCTTGGCCGCCTGCGCGGCCTGCTCGCGGCGTTCATTGAGCGGTGTGCGCGTGTATTCGGCCGCACCGGTCGTGCGCTCTTGGGAGATGCGCGAACCGGTGACGGTCACTGTGTCGAGACTGGCATCGTCGGCAGGATTTCCGCCCAGAGCCTCGGCGACAGCCGCTGGAGGCGGTGCCGGTGCGGGGGCTTCGGCCAGGATGCTCTGCGGTGCGGGCGCATCGGCGACGAACTCGTATTCGCGCGATGGGGCCATCGCTTTTGCGGCAGGTGCCGAAGGCGCATCGGCGCGGCGCGCGACCATGTCAGCACTCTCCAACGGCGGCG
>JAYUIZ010000420.1:0-2161 GCA_043765595.1 Lysobacter sp.
GCCGGCAATCTGCTTGGCGCGCGCAAGGCCTACGACACCGTGGCGCGGCTGGGCATCGTCACCGATACCGACGACGCCGAAGGTCAGCCGCTGGCCGAACGACCGGTCGCGCGCTACGACATCGGCACCATCGACGCCGCGCTGCGCGAACTCACCGGACGCATCATGCAGCGCCCGCCGATCTATTCGGCGCTCAAGCGCGGCGGCGAACCGCTGTATGCCAAAGCGCGGCGCGGCGAAACCATCGAGATCGATCCACGACCGGTCGACGTGCATGCCTTCGAGCTGCTGTCCGAAGCCGATCTGCTCGACGGCGACGCTCCGCAGCTGCGCCTGCACGTCGAATGCGGTTCCGGCACCTACGTGCGCAGTCTTGTACGCGATCTCGGCGAAGCGCTCGGTTGCGGCGCGCATGTGGCCGGACTGAGGCGGCTGTGGGTGGACCCGTTCCGCGACCCGCGGATGTGGACCCTCGAATCGCTGCAGGCCCTTGCCGAACGTGACCCGCATTGTCTCGAAGCCTGTCTGCTGCCGATCGAGGTTGGCCTGGTTGGTTATCGCCGGATCGATCTCACTGACGACGGCATGCGCCGATTCGAGCAGGGCCAGCGGCTGCAGCTGAATCACGAAGCGCCCGGCGAATGCGCCGTCTTCGACCCTTCCGGGCGCGCCCGCGGTCTCGCGAAGATCGACGAGTCCGGCAATCTCAAGCCGGGACGCGTGTTCCAGCGTCAGGACATCGCCAGACCATGATCTTTTCCATTCCAGGGAGATCCACCGCCATGATGCCGCTGCGCCTGCGCTCCGCGTTTCTAACGTTTTCGATGCTGGCCTTCACCTGCCCGCTGTTCGCGGCTGAACTGACGCCAGACCTGTCGGCCGAACAGGTCGCGGCCGAGTCGTATGCGCGGATGCGCGCGGGCGAGTGGGACAGCGCGGCGGAGACGTTCGATCCGGCGGCGCTGAAACAATTCCGCGAGATGATCGCCCCGATGATCGACGGGCCGATTAGCGAGGGCATCATCGGCATGTTCTATGGTGCCGGCAAAACCGCCGACGACATCCGCAAGATGAACGATACGGCGTTCTTCGCCGGCTTCATGCGCAACATCGCGGGCGGCGTCGCCGTCAGCCTGAAAGGACAGGAGATTCTGGGCAGCGTTCCCGAAGGCGCGGATCGACTGCATCTGGTCACCCGCGCTTCGGTGGAAGCGATGGACATCCGCATGACGCAGATGGAAGTGGTCACCATGAACCGTACCCCGCAGGGATGGCGTCTGGCGCTGAGCGGCAAATTCGACGGTATGGCGCAGGCCATGCGCAAAGCCGGCGAAACCACACCGGAAGTCCCCGCTACCGCGCCCTGACCGGGCCATCCGCGACCGCATCAAGGTCTGTGATAAGCCGCCTCCGAGTCTCTGGAAAACGGTCCAAGCCCTTGTTCCGACCAGGGCCCGGGGCTACAATTCCGCTGCTGTCCGTGCCGGATTCATGCCACTGCCCGGGCAGCATCCTTTGCATCATTCCATTCAGGCGGACTCAGCGGTGCGCCGCGCCGGTATCCCGGGCGTTGTTCCTGCCGATCACGCGTCAAGAGGCCTCACATGTCCATCGATTCAAGCCAAGTCATCGAAACCCACAAGCGCAGCGAAAACGACACCGGTTCGCCGGAAGTCCAGGTCGCGCTGCTCACCGCGCGCATCGTGCAGCTCACCGAACACTTCAAGGCGCACAAGCAGGATCACCACAGCCGTCGCGGTCTGCTGATGATGGTCAATCGTCGTCGCAGCCTGCTCGACTATCTGCACCGCAAAGATGCGGTGCGCTACAAGGCCCTGATCGAAAAACTCGGTCTGCGTCGCTAAGTTCCAGACCCACCGCGGTGCAGCAATGCGCCGCGGTTTCGTTTTGGGGTTCATGAGATCCCGACGCGACACGCATCAACGCAACAACGCAACGCTCCGTAACAACACGCTCCGTAAATAACGTTCCCGCAATGCGAACGTTCGCATTGCCCGGCCGCATCGAGCGGCCACCCGGTCCGGGGCAGGGGCTCCCTCCGGTTCATCGATCAAAGTTTTTCGAGGATATTCCAACGTGGCAAAAGTGACCAAGCGTTTCCAGTACGGCAAGCACACCGTGGTGCTCGAGACCGGCGAGA
>JAYUIZ010000421.1:0-5986 GCA_043765595.1 Lysobacter sp.
CGAAGCGGTTGGCCTGGGCGATTACGGCAAGCCAGGCAATTATTTCAAACGCCAGATCAGGCGCTGGACCGGACAATACCGCGCCAGCGAAACGCGGCCGCTGCCGGCGATGGATGCGTTGATCGACGCGCTGCCGGCGCGCTGCCCAGCCGATGACGGCGTGGTCACCTTGGCGCACGGCGATTTCCGTATCGACAATCTGATGTTCCATCCGCAATTGCCATGCGTCATCGCCATTGTCGATTGGGAACTGTCGACGCTGGGGCATCCGTTTGCGGATCTCGGCTATTTCTGCATGGCGCTGCGCCTGCCGCGCAATCCGGCACTGCCGGGCCTTGCCGGCATGGATCGCGCTGCGCTGGGCATTCCGGACGAAGCCGCGCTGCTCGCGCGGTATTCGCAGCTAACCGGCCGGCCGATTCCGGCGGACTGGCCATTCGTGCTGGCCTTCAGTTTCTTCCGGCTTGCCGCGATCGCGCAGGGCGTGGCAAAACGCGCGGAGCAGGGTAATGCGTCCAGCGAGCAGGCGATGCAGGCCGGGCGCATGACCGGGATGTTGGCAACGCTGGGGTTGGAAGCGTTGGGTTGAGCGTATGTTGGTCGCCCAAATCCCGGTAGCGCGGACATCAGTCCGCTGCTCTTTCGGTTATGCAAACGCAGCGGACTGACGTCCGCTCTACTGGATTCGGTTCACGGGATTCGGCATCCAGGATTCGGCTAGCGATCGTCGCGGACCCAGATGCCGCCGTTTTCGACCTTGACCGGAAACTTCGCCACCGGCTCGTAGGCCGGCGCGCACAGCGCGGTGCCTTCGCGCAGGTCGAAGCGTGCGCCGTGCAGCACGCAGGTGATGCTGCCTTCGACGGGGTCCACATCTCCGGACGACAGCTCGAATTCGTCGTGCGTGCAGCGGTCTTCCAGCGCGTAGAGTTCGCCGTCCAGATTGACCACCAGGATGGCAGTGTCGTCGGCCCAGGCCACGGCTTTTTCGCCGGGCAGCAATTGTCCGGTCGCGCAGACGAAGGTCCAATCGCTCACGGCTGTATTTCCAATGATTTTTCGAGGATCTCGAACTGCAGATCGTCGCGCTTCGGCAGTCCATAGCGAGGGTCGCCGTACGGGAATGGTTTGCTGATGCCGGTGCGGACATAGCCGCGACGTTCGTAATATGCGATCAGTGCTTCGCGGCTGTCGATCACCGTCATGCGCACGCGCACGCAGCCCAGCGCGTCGCGCGCGATGCGTTCGGCTTCCGCCAGCACCAGTTTGCCGATGCCGTCGCCCTGCAGATCGGGATCGACCGAAAACATGCCGAAATAAGCGGTAGCGATGCCGTCGTCGCTCGTCTGTCTGGCGATATTCGCGCAGGCGACCAGACGGGGCCGGTCTTCGTCGCCGCTGTCGGTGGCCAGCAGAATCACGCTGCCCGGCGCATCCAGATCGGCGCGCAGCATCTGCGCATCGATGCGCTGGCCGCCGAGCAGATCCGCCTCGGTGGTCCAGCCCTGACGACTGGCGTCGCCGCGATACGCGGCGGTGACCAGCGCGATCAGGGCGGGAATATCGTCGTGGGTGGCATTGCGGAAACTGAGCATGACGGTCAAACGGGCCATTCCTTCAACGAATAACGCCTTGCGCGCGACGACGGCGATCAGCCAAGCAGGCGACGGACTTTGACGAGGGCGGCGGCGAAGCGTTCGATTTCCTCGTGCGTATTGTAGAACGCGAACGAGGCCCGGCAGGTCGCGGCGACGCCATAGAACCGCATCAGCGGATGCGCGCAGTGGTGGCCGGAGCGCACCGCGACGCCTTCCAGATCCAGCAGCGTCGCCAGATCGTGCGCATGCGCGCCGCCGACCAGGAAACTGATGACTGCGGCTTTTTCCGGCGCGTTGCCGAGAATGCGCAGGCCTTCGATGCGCTGCAGTTCTTCGCTGGCGTGCGCCAGCAGTTCGGCTTCGCGCGCTTCGATCGCGTCCATGCCGATCGCAGAAAGATAATCGACCGCCGCGCCAAGACCAATGTGGCCGGCGATGTTCGGCGTACCCGCTTCAAAGCGATGCGGGCCATCGTTGAAGGTCGTACCTTCGAAGCGGACTTCCTTGATCATCTCGCCGCCGCCGAGGAAAGGCGACATCGCGGCGATGTGTTCGCGGCGTGCCCACAGCGCGCCGGTGCCGGTGGGGCCGCACATCTTGTGGCCGGTGATCGCATAGAAATCGCAGCCGAGCGACGGCACATCCAGCGCGCGGTGCGGCGCCGCCTGCGAACCGTCGATCACGCTGAGGATGCCGCGGCGTCGCGCTTCGCGGCAGATCTCGCGCACCGGATTGACCGTGCCCAGCACATTGCTGACGTGGGTCAGGCCGATAATCTTCACGTCGGGCGTCATCGCCGCGTACAGCGCATCGAGATCGAGCGTGCCGTCCTCATGGATCTCGGCAACCCGGATCGTCGCGCCGGTGCGCTCGGCGACCAGCTGCCACGGCACGATATTGGCGTGATGCTCCATGCGGCTGAGCAGGATCGCGTCGCCGGCCTTCAGTCGCGGCAGCGCCCACGAATACGCCACTAGATTGATTGCAAAGGTCGTGCCGCTGCACAGCACCAGTTCGTCGCGATGCGCGCCGAGAAAGCCGGCGAGCTTCGTCCGCGACGCTTCGTAGGCTTCTGTGGCTTCGGTGCCGAGCGCATGCACCGCGCGGCTGACGTTGGCGTTGTAGTTGCGAAAGAAGTCGTCGACCGTGTCGATGACCTTCGCAGGTTTCTGCCCGGTGTTGGCGGAATCGAGATAGATCAGCGGTTTGCCGTGGACTTGGCGCGCGAGCAGCGGAAAGTCGGCGCGGATCGCGTGCCAGTCGATGCTGTTGGAGTCGGTTTTGCCCTGTGAAATCATGGTCCGGTGGCTCCTGCGAGACGGGCGTCGAGCAGCGCGGTCAGCGTGTCGCGCAATGTTCCGGCAGCGACAACGTTCAATGTTTCGCGGCAGAACGCGGCAGTCAGCAGCGCCCGCGCGTCGGCTTCGGGCAGCCCGCGCGTGCGCAGATAGAACAGCGCGGTCGGGTCGAGCTGGCCGACGGTCGCGCCGTGCGCGGCCTGCACTTCGTCGGCATGGATGACCAGCACCGGCTGGGTGTCGATTTCAGCCTGTGCGGACAGCAGCAGGTTCTTGTTCGACAATTTGGCGTTGCTGCCGTCGGCACCCTCGCGGATGACGATGCCGCCGTGGAATGCCGCGCGGCCGCGATCGGTGGCCAGTCCGCGCCAGAACAGGTCGCAGGCGGTGTCGCGGGCGATGTGGTCGATGCCCAGACGCGTGTCGACGTGGCGTTTACCGTCGGCGAACAGCACCCCGGACGCGATCAGTCGCGCGTGGTCGCCTTCAAGGCGGACGTTCAATTCGTGCCGCGACAGCGACGCGCCGAGTTCGAGATCGAGGCGTGCATAGCGGGCATCGCGCGCGAGCACCGCGTCGGTGCGCGCGAACACGCTTGCGCCCGCGGCTTCGCTCTGTACTCGCACGTGTTCAAGCCCGGCGCGCTGGCCAAGATGGACCTGAAACACGTGATTGGACAGCCCGCGATGTTCGCCGAGCGCGATGTGGTGTTCGACCAGACTCAGACGAGCGTCGTTGCGCAGATCGACGAAATGGCGCAGGTGCGTTGCGGATTCCTGCGCCTGACCGCTGCCGATGAACACCAGATGCAGCGGGAAGGCGCCCGTGGATTGGCTGTCAAGACGGATGACGACGCCTTCTTCGGCCAATGCGGCATTCACGTTCGCGAACACTTCATCGGCGCCCGCGAAGCGACGCGCGAGGAAATTGGCATCGCGCGGCTCGCCGGTCCGCAGCACCTGCGACAACGGCTGCACATTAATGCCGGGCATCGACATCGCGGCGATATCGCTCTGCACAGCGTCGTAGCGACCGTCGACGAAGACCATGCGCGGAGTAGGGATGTCCGCGAGAGCGGCATCCAGCACATCGGCATCCACAGCGATCACTGCTGCGGGCACGAACGCGCGCCGTTCCATCGCGCGCAGCTGCGTGTATTTCCAGGCTTCGCTGCGCGGCCCCGGCAGGCCGTCGCGCAGCGCCGCATCCAGGGCTTCGCGGCGATGCACGCCGAGGCTCGCGGCGTCGCGCTGGGCGAGGCCGTCGAACGCGGCTGCGAACGAATCGAGCAATGCGCTCATCGTGCCGCGGCCTCCGGCGTCACGCGGTCCTTGATCCACGCATAGCCGTGTTCTTCCAGTTCCAGCGCCAGTTCCGGGCCGCCGGTTTCGACGATGCGGCCATCTGCCAGCACATGCACGACGTCAGGCTTGATGTAATCGAGCAGGCGCTGGTAGTGAGTGATGACCACGAACGCACGATGTGGACTGCGCAGCGCATTCACGCCGTCGGCGACCGCTTTCAGTGCGTCGATGTCGAGGCCGGAGTCGGTTTCGTCGAGGATCGCGAGCTTCGGCTCCAGTACCGCCAGCTGGAAGATCTCGTTGCGCTTCTTCTCGCCGCCGCTGAAGCCTTCGTTGACGCCGCGGTGCAGCAGTTCGTCTTTCAGGTGCAGCACCGCCAGCTTCGCGCGCACCAGCTTGAGGAACTGCATCGAATCCACTTCATCCTCGCCGCGCGCCTTGCGCTGGGCGTTGAGCGCGCTGCGCAGGAAGTAGGTGTTGTTCACGCCCGGGATCTCGACCGGATACTGGAACGCCAGGAAAATGCCGAGCGCGGCACGTTCCTCGGGCTCCAGCGCCAGCAGGTCCTGGCCCTCGAACGACACCGTGCCTTCACCGATCTCGTAGCCGTCGCGGCCGGCAATGATATTGCCGAGCGTGGATTTGCCGGCACCGTTCGGACCCATGATGGCGTGGACTTCGCCGGGCTTCACGTCCAGCGTGAGCCCTTTGAGGATGGTTTTGCCGGCGACGCTGGCGTGGAGGTTGTCGATCTTCAACATGTCGGATTCTTCGTGCTGGAAAGGCTGAGGTATGAAAGGTGGGCGTCAGTCTGCGGTGGCCGGCGACCAGCGCAACAGGCCCCAGGCGGCGAACAGCGCCCAGACGGTTTCCAGCACCACGAAGGGCATGAAGCTCACCAGCCATGCGGAATAGCCGCAGAGCAGCGCGCCGAGCATGTTCATGGCGAGGAAAGCGCGCGAATGTTCGGAGATCGTGCGTCGCTGATTGAGGACGAAGGCGATCAGCAGCATGGATACGCCGAACGTGCCGATGATGTCGCTGAGGGTCATACGGCGTCACGGGCAAGCATCTGCAGTGCGGCAACGGCGTCGTCGCGGCGCGACCACGGGACGAACAGGTGATCGTGGTAATACGCGGACACGGCGTTGCAGGGAATGCTGCGCGCAGCGAGAGCGGTGGCGATGGCCGCGATCATCCCGACCGCTTCGAGGCTGGAATGGATGCGCAGCGTGATCTGCGCCCATAGCGGTTCGTCGGAGGATTCGTCGACTTCGACGACCGTCGTGATGCCTTCGTCCTCGCGGAACAGCATGATCGTTTCGACCGGGACGGAAGCATCCGCAGCCTGCGAGCGGATCGCGCGCGGACGCATCGCCAGTTCGGGCGCCAGTCCGGCCAGCAGTCGCTGCAGATCGGTTTCGCCGACGGCTGAGGCGGATGTGACAGCGGCGTTCATCCAACCGAACCTTCAAGCGAAACTTCCAGCAGTTTCTTGGCTTCCACCGCGAATTCCATCGGCAGTTCGCGGAATACGGTTTTGCAGAAGCCGTCGACGATCAGCGACACCGCGTTCTCTTCGGAGATGCCGCGGCTGCGGCAGTAGAACATCTGGTCGTCGCTGATCTTCGAGGTGGTGGCCTCGTGCTCGACGGTCGCGCTGGGGTTCTTCACTTCGATGTAGGGAAACGTGTGCGCACCGCAGCGCTTGCCGATCAGCAGGCTGTCGCACTGGGTATGGTAGCGGGCGCCGTCGGCGCCGCGCTCCACTTTCACCAGACCGCGA
>JAYUIZ010000422.1:0-2156 GCA_043765595.1 Lysobacter sp.
AGTTGGCAGTTGCGACAAACAATACTTTTGAAAGGTCATACTCGGCGCTTCGCGCCACCTTCTCCCGAGGGGAGAAGGAATAAAAGCGGTAGAATGACGCGCTTCATTCCCACCGGACCGGCCATGCTCCGCATCCAGGCTGAAGCGCTCACGTACGACGATGTCTCGCTCGTTCCCGCGCACTCGACCGTCCTGCCCAAGGACGTCTCCCTCGCCACCCGGCTCACAAACAGCCTGCGCCTGAACCTGCCGATCGTTGCGGCGGCGATGGACACCGTGACCGAGGCCCGCCTCGCCGTCGCGATGGCGCAACTCGGCGGTATCGGCATCGTCCACAAGAACCTGACCTTGGAACAGCAGGCGGCACAGGTCGCGAAGGTGAAGAAGTTCGAGGCCGGGGTCATCAAAGAACCGTTCACGGTCAGCCCCGACACCACCATCGGAGAAGTGCTCAAGCTCACGTGGGCGCGCAACATCTCCGGCGTGCCGGTCGTCGACGGCGGTCGGCTGGTCGGCATCGTCACCGGCCGCGACATGCGCTTCGAGACCAAGCTCGACGATCCGGTCCATCACATCATGACCAAGAAGGATCGCCTGATCACCGTGCGCGAGGGCGCCAGCGATGAGGAAGTGCTGTCGCTGCTGCACAAGCACCGGATCGAAAAAGTGCTGGTGGTCAACGACGCCTTCGAGCTGCGCGGTCTGATCACCGTGAAGGACATCCAGAAAAAACGCGACAATCCCAACGCCGCCTACGACAACAGCGAACGCCTGCTGGTGGGCGCGGCGGTGGGCGTGGGCGGCGATACCGAACAGCGCATCGAAGCATTGGTGGCGGCGGGCGTGGACGTGATCATCGTCGACACCGCGCACGGCCATTCGCAGGGCGTGATCGACCGCGTGCGCTGGGCGAAGAAAACCTTCCCGCTGCTGCAGGTCATCGGCGGCAATATCGTCACCGGCGACGCCGCGCTGGCGCTGGAAGACGCGGGTGCGGACGCGGTGAAGGTCGGCGTCGGTCCGGGGTCGATCTGCACCACGCGCATTGTCGCGGGTGTGGGCGTGCCGCAGATCACCGCGGTGTCGATGGTCGCTGAAGCGTTGCAGGACCGCATTCCGCTGATCGCCGACGGCGGCATCCGCTACTCGGGCAATATCGGCAAGGCGATCGTCGCCGGCGCGTCGACGGTGATGATCGGCGGCCTGTTCGCCGGTACCGAGGAAGCCCCGGGCGAAACCGAACTCTTCCAGGGCCGCAGCTACAAGAGCTATCGCGGCATGGGCAGCCTAGGGGCGATGGAAATGGGCTCGAAGGACCGCTATTTCCAGGATGCCAGCGACGCCGACAAACTCGTGCCCGAAGGCATCGAAGGCCGCGTCCCGTATCGCGGACCGCTGGGCAACGTCGTGCATCAGCTCGCCGGCGGCCTGCGCGCGACGATGGGTTATGTCGGTTGCGCGACCATCGAAGAGATGCGCAAGAAGCCGATGTTTGTGAAGGTGACCGGGGCAGGGCAGCGCGAGAGCCATGTGCATGATGTACAGATCACCAAAGAGCCGCCAAACTATCGGATGGGCTGATTGCCTCGTGAAAAAATAAGCTTTGAATTAAAGGATGTTGCTCATGCCGGATAAATATTCGAGCTTCAGTGAGCTTTCTGCCAACGAGGCGCCGGAGGCTTTTCGCATCGTGTACGAAGAGCGCGGCACAGAGATTGCTTTGATAGCGCCGCATGCAGGAAAGATTGAGCTTAGAACTTCTGAAATATGCCTTGAAATAGCAAAACAAGATTTTACTTATTACTTATTTGAAGGCTGCAAGTCGAATTCAAGCCGTGATGATCTCCATATCACTAGCGCTCGTTTTGATGAGCCGATTGCGCTGATTATTGCAGGCGCGGCAGAGACTGTCGTGACCGTTCATGGTCAGATTGGAGACACCAATTTCGTGAATGTCGGAGGCCGAGATGAAAATCTTGGCGGAAAGATCATTGAGAAATTAGTTTCTGCTGGCTATGCGGCAAGCCGCCATGCTGAGAAACAAGGGCTGGATCAAAAAAATATCTGCAATCGTGGCAAATCAGGTTCTGGAGTTCAGCTAGAAATTTCTCGCACACTCCGGGATGAATTGAGTAGAGACAAGGCAAAGCTTTCGC
>JAYUIZ010000423.1:0-2154 GCA_043765595.1 Lysobacter sp.
CTTTGCCACACTCAAGAACGAGGAAGTCACCGGCGTGTATGACACCAAGGCCGACGCGCACGCCGCCATCGCCAGCTATATCCACGGCTTCTACAACCCGACACGCCTGCACTCCACACTTGGATACTTGTCACCCAACGACTATGCAAGCAGACTGAAGAAAGCCGCTTAACCCGACGCTTCTTGGCGTACGTTGCTGGGGGACAGGTTCAAGGTGCGCGAAGGGCGGATGAGGGGAGCTTTGGACATCAACACAACGGACGGCCCTGCGCCGCCCATGCAACCTGCACTTCTCAGTCTTCTTCATGCTTCGGCTTGTACGCGTTGGTCAGTGTGGCCTGCACCTGCGCCGGTACCGGCTCGTAGTGGCTGAAATCCAGCGAATACCGGCCGCGTCCCGCGGTCACCGACTTGAGTTCGGCGGCATAGCCTTCCAGTTCCGACAGCGGCACCTGCGCCTTCACCAGTATTTCGCCGCCGCGCACAGAATCGGTGCCGTTGATGCGCGCGCGTTTCGACGACAGCCCGCCGCTGATGTCGCCCATGTGCGACTCGGGCGCGGCGACTTCCAGATCGACGATCGGTTCCAGCACCTGCGGTCGCGCCTTCGCGATGGCATCGAGGAACGCCTTTTTGCCGGCGGCGACAAAGGCCACTTCCTTGCTGTCCACTGGATGATGCTTGCCGTCGTAGACGATCACGCGCACGTCCTGGATCGGATAGCCGGCCACGGCGCCGCTGGCCAGTACCTGGCGCACGCCTTTTTCCACCGCCGGCATGAACTGCCCGGGGATGGTGCCGCCCTTCACTTCGTCCACGAACTCGAAACCGCCGCCGCGCGGCAGCGGTTCGATGCGCAGGAACACCTCGCCGAACTGGCCGGCACCGCCGGTCTGCTTCTTGTGGCGGTGGTGGCCCTCCGCGTTCGCACCGACTGTCTCGCGATAGCCGATGCGCGGCGGCCGACTGGTCACGTCCACGCCGTAGCGGTCCTTCAAGCGCTGCAGATTGATGCGCAGGTGCAGGTCGGACAGCCCCCGCACCACGGTCTCGTTGGTTTCCACTTCGTGCTCGACGTGGAAGCAGGGATCTTCCTCGGCCAGCTTGTGCAGCGCGATCGACAGTTTCTGCTCCTGGCCCTTGCTCGCCGCGTCCACGGCCAGGCCGAACATCGGCTTCGGAAAATCCAG
Source organism: Lysobacter sp. (assembly GCA_043765595.1). Taxonomy (GTDB): domain Bacteria; phylum Pseudomonadota; class Gammaproteobacteria; order Xanthomonadales; family Xanthomonadaceae; genus Lysobacter_I. The sequence continues at coordinate 1,191 of JAYUIZ010000423.1, forward strand.
CGGCGCGAGGTGGATCTGGTCTTCGTCGTGGCTGTCGTGCAGCACCGCGTCGAAATGCAGATCGTCGATCTTCGCGACCGCCGCGATGTCGCCCGGGATCGCATGCGCCACTTCGACGTGGTCCTTGCCTTTCATCCGGAACAGGTGCGCGACCTTGAACGGCTTCTTGCCGTCGTCCACGAACAACTGCGTGTCCTTCTTCACCGTGCCCAGGTAGACGCGGAAGATGCCGAGCTTGCCGACGAAGGGATCGTTGACGATCTTGAACACGTCGGCGATGACGTGCGCCGAGGCGTCGGGTGTCGACCGGATCGGTTCCGCGGCGTCGCCGACGCCCTTCACGAACGGCGGGGGATTGGCTTCGCCTGGGTGCGGAAAGAGTTTTTCGGCGATATCGAGCAATTCCGGGATTCCCACGCCGCTGCGCGCCGACACGAAGCAGACCGGCACCAGATGGCCTTCACGCAGGCACTGCTCGAAGGCATCGTGCAGCTCCTGGCCGCTCAGGCCTTCCTCGCCTACTTCCAGAAAATGATCCATCACCCCTTCGTTGATCTCGACCACCTGATCGATGATCCGCTGGTGCCAGGCGGCGATTGGCCCCAGGTCGCTGTCGCCGGTCGTGCTCCAGAAACAATCCACTACCGCCTTGCCGCCGTTCGCGGGCAGGTTCAGCGGCAGGACTTCGTTGCCGAAGGTGTCACGCAGTTCGGCCAGCAGCGCGCCCGGATCCACGCCGTCGTGGTCGATCTTGTTGACCACGATGACCCGGCACAGATTGCGCGCCTGCGCGTACTCCATCATCCGGCGCGTGCCGTAGCCGATGCCGGTGTCGGCGTCCACCACCACCGCCACCGTCTCCACCGCGGCCAGCGCCGACAGCGTCGGGCCGCGGAAATCCGGATAGCCGGGGGTGTCGATCAGATTGACGTGAATGAGCGGTTGCCCGGACGGAGCGTGATCG
>JAYUIZ010000424.1:0-5968 GCA_043765595.1 Lysobacter sp.
CGCGTTGTTCGGTGGTCGCTTGTTCGATCGCGTGCACCGGTGCAGCCTGCTCCGTCGCACCTTTCGCCAGTCCGCGCGCACGGACATCGCTCAATGCGACCTCAATCTCGTCTGGATAGGTCTTCGCGGCAACCTGCACTTCATTGTTCGGCCCCTGACGCGCATGCAAAATCGGGCTGTTGAGCGAGGTTTGCCCATTCGCGTCCTTCTCCAACACCAGCCCAGTGTTCTCCGCGGTCGCATCCGACATCTGTCGGGTGCGCTTGGCCGCCAGATAGCTGGCTTCAAACTGCTCTGGCGACGGGTTCCAGCCTTCGTTGGTATACGCCAGACGCAACTGGGCGCGATCGCGCTGCTCCGGGGTCGGTGCTTCGTAGGACTTGGTGTCGGCCAACTGCTGTTGGTGCTGCGCCAATACAGGGCCCAGTCGCTCGCGCGTCGCATCCAGCTCCAATACGCGATTGCCCGTCGCAGGCGTGCGGTCATGCGACCACTGCCCTTGCGCATCCCGCACATACTGCTTGCCGTTCGACGCCTCCAAGCTATTCGGGTTCAACGCAGTCGCCACTGCCTCCGGCTCCGTCCCAAAATCACCGAAGCCACTGCGCTTGGCACCGATCTGATACTGCGCGGCGAGCACGGCTGGACCTTCGACGATATTGCGATCAATCACAGCCAACGCCTGACGGTCGAGCTCTGCCGCACGCTCAGGCGTCGCGACGTCGCGGATCTCCCGATCCGGCAAACGCGGGTCGGTGGGGTCGATCTCCTCAAAGCGCGTGCGCGCCCACTCTCCGCTTTGCGCTTCATAACGCCATGGGCTGGATCGGGTGCTGGGCGCGTCGCTCGGGTTCGCCGGTTGCTCGAAGATGTCGCGTGGGTCTGTATTGCCAATAGCTTGCTTGACCGCTTCGGCGCTGGCTTTGGCATTGAGCTCGCGTTCGATCTCAGGTCGGGCCGCAAAATCCTGTTGTTGCAGTCGCTGCACGCCATCGTTGCGAAAATCAGCGCGTAAATCCTCGCGCATCCACTGCTTGCCGTTGAAGTCGTAGTCGATGCCATCGCTTGCGGTCTGGTGCGTGATATTGCGCACATCCAAAAACTTCGCGCCGCGATCAAAGGCTTCCGTGAGTAGCACACCATCCGCAACTGCGAGTGCCACCGCCGGTCCACCGCTGCCCCCTACCGCCGCAGGTGTGAACATGGCCGCTGCGCCGCCCACGCCGCGCGCGGTGAAGTGTGTCGCTTCCGACCGCACGGCGGACGGGTTGTCTTGGGCAAACGCAGTGCTAATGCGCTCACCCGTTTCTTTCGCGTCGTAGGCCGCGGCTGCCATCGCGACGCCTGCGAGGCCTGCCGTTGTTCCGGCACGATTGAGACGCGGCAGCAGTGGTTCAGCCGCCTGCGCAGGCGCCTCAATGGCGACGATGCCTTCCGCCCGCGCCGTTGCACGTTCCGGCTTTCCTCGCTCGGCACTTCCGGCGATCAAGGCCTCTGCGGTCGTCGGCGAAATATCCTGGCGCGCACGGATCGTTTCTGGCATCGCTTCATGCCACGCTTGTTGCTGCTTCCAGTCTTCCAACAATCGTTGCCGCACTTCCGGATCTTCCATGCGGCCTGCGCGCGTTTCACGCAGCACCTCGCTGGGCGATCCAACATCCCGACGATTGTCGTATAGCTCGTTGAGCTCGCGATCGTAAATGCGAACCTGCAAACCTCTGGCTTCGGCGACTTTCTCCATGTTGCCGGGTAAGTCGTTGTAGACACGGTTATGGAAGCCCATATCGACGTCGCGAGCCACGCCGTTATCACCAATCTGACTCGTGAAGCGCTGATCGATCCCCAGCTCACTTTCGAGCCGATGCGATGAAATCGCACGAACCTCGACTTCATAGCCCTTCTTTTGTAGGGCCTCGATCGTGCGGATACTGTTGCTCGCATCGCTCATTGAGCCGTCGATCACAAGATTGACATGCCGCTTGATGCCTTCATCGCGCAAGCCACTGGCAAGTTTGAAAACATCACTGTTTCTCGCTTTAGGCCAACCGAAGGGATCGGCCTCTTGGAGCTGTTTGATGCCGGGGAGGTCGTTGCGAAGTCGATCGGGGTCGATAGGCAGAATGTCACCCCTGAACTCAATTTCGGCCGCACGCACAAGCGCACTTTTGCCTGCACCTGACTGCCCGGCCAGCACGATGGCCTTGGGTCTTTCGTGAGCGGTCAGCGTATCCAGGCGGGCCTCCGGAACGATCTGTTCGTGCAGGATGCGCTCGATTTCCTTATTGCTGAGACGATCCTCACGCTCGCTCATTTGAAAGTTTCCTTGTTCGCCTCGAAATAGTCCCAGAGGTCATCCATGAAGAACAGCTTCAGACCATCATTGCTGTTTCCAGATCGACGCATCAGTTTTGCCTTCGCCTCCGCCCGCGCAATCGCCGCGGGGTCGCCAGCCTCCTGCGTCGCCTCTAATTCTGCCTGTGCTTCGCGAATGAAAGCACTGGTTCGACCTTCCAGAGCCCAAACAGCCTGCTCAAATAGCGGAACTGACTTGGCGTGGTCTAAAACGACACGGTTGAGCACTTCCTGTATCCGCATGAGATGCTGCGGATAGTCTTTGAGTAATTCACGCAGCCGCTGCGGGATCGGCGGAGGGGGAAGGCCATTCGCCAAATTAGAGGAGCTGTCTCGATTGTTCACAGCGTCAATTCCATGTGCTACCACAAAAAGTTTTATGAGAAGTCTGTTCGGGTGAAACATCGACATTCAAAACAGGGTGGCTGCACTGCCACTATCGCTTGGTCTCGCCCGACGGTTGATGATCCGTCGCCGAGCGCGCTAATCATCGCAAGGCCAATGACTGTAATCTTCGGGAAGATAGGCGCCCCCTTCAAGCCCTCGTTTCCACTTCATGGCGGCTAAAGCGGCCTGTCGCTCCACGAATTGCGGGATACTCGGCCATCGCTCCATCCCGATGCCTGCCCAAGCAATTCCGGTTTCGACCGCCATAGTCGCTTCCTCCTTGCGCCCAGTCAGCAATGCACAGAAGGCGATTCTGTAGTAGGCATACAGAGCGAGATACAGCAGCCAGTAATCATCTGTTTGCTGAAAATATCGCATCGCCAAACGGATCGCATCCCGATGGAATCGAAGCGCCTTCTCATACTGTTCCGCGTCGATGAAATCATAGGCCTGACGCAACAAGTCGCGCACGGCTTCATGATTTCTTGCCCGTATCGTCGCATTGTCCTCGACGCCTGGTATTTTTCCTACGAGCGATGTCTTGTTTCTCTGGCGTTTTTTGCTTACCGGAAGGCGATCACGCTCATCCAGAACACCAGAACGCCGCGCAAATAGATAGGCCGCAGTTGCGGATATCCAAACGAGGCAAGCCACCACAACGACCGCCGTTTTCGAGATATCCACTTTGAATGCGTCGGCAACGAGTGGTGACACGATCAGAACGGGCGACGCGGCAAGGACTGCCAAGAGTCCAATGAAGGCGGGTTTAAGGCCCCACATCCAGATTGGGTGAAGGGTCAGCGTGGCGTTGAGCGCAGTGAGTCGAGACACCGGCCTGTCATGTCGCGATCTTCCGCCGGACAGCGGATCGCTGCCGAGCGAACCCAAGGCATCTTCGTTATCCATCATGGATCGATGTCTTTGCTCATACCGATATCTTCGCTTGATCCGTGGGCTTCGGGCGATGCGTAGTGATTCAGATCGGGCCAAGCGCCGACCAGCCTTGGACTCACTCAAAAAAACGGCGACCCTCGCGGGTCGCCGTTCTTGCATCTGGAGCGGGTGATGGGAATCGAACCCAAACACCTATCGATGCCAGACCACCCAATGACTTAGCTGTCAAAAGGCCCTTGGCACGCGATACCTAAAACGATACCCAAATCTTACCGGGTGCCGTGGGTGAAACGCCAACTGCTTAGGCGGTTATCGTGCGTTTCTTCCTGCTTTTGGCTTTTTTGCTGTCTGGCTTCGCTTTCGCGGGCGGTGCACCGGCCTCCCCTGCCTCATGGCCTCAAGAACCCTTGGGCGACTACACCAGCGCCCCAGACGAAGCGCTTCCGGCGTTCCTGCGCCGCGTGGGCCGCGTGCTGCATGACTACACCAGGGCGAACGGCAACGAGGCCTGCGGCCCTATCGGTTTCGATGGCCTGCGCTATTCGGTCAGGCTCCACACAGACGGGGTGCCCCATGGGTGTGCCATGCGGGCCAACGACGTGCTGGAGGGCTTCAAGTTCACTGGGGAGACCGTCCACAGCCACCCGTGGCAAAAGCTTCTAGTGATGACACCCAAGGCACGCGCTTGGAGCAAGCACTACGGCGACGGCAATGAAGGAGCGCCGACCCTTCGCAACGATGGGGCTGGCGGCTTCTCGCGTGCCGACTACGCCAGCGGCGCCGGTTGGCTAGTCGCAAAGGGCCAGCTGTTGCACCAGGCCGACGGCAAGACAACGCGCCACGGCCCGGTTGCTGACTAAGTCGAGCGCTACGGCGCTTGGCACTCGTAAATAGCATCCTGCGCGTTGCCGTTCACGTCACCGCGAATGCGCACCTGGGCACTTAGAGGCGCGCAAGGCGACGTGCGCGGATAGTCCTGCACATCGCAGCTGTAGGAAGTGCGCGGACCCGCGGGCCACGCTTGATTGTGGTAACGGATGCCCGCCCCATTGGTGAAATCTTGGGCCGCGACGCCACTCCAAGACACGCTGAACGGCGCGGGCAGATAGGCAGTAGGCAACAGGGCATTAGTGATTGCTATGCCCTGCGAAGAACATACACCGGGCCAGCCCATTTCTCCCGTGGTGGAAACCCAGAAGTAAACGTTAGTCCATGTGCCCGTTGCAGCGGCGCACCCGTTGTTGTCGTTCCGTGTGGCGCCCGTATCAGCCCAGGCACTCCACGCACCAAAGCTCGGCGCCGGTAGCGTGCGCGTGCCCGTAGGGCATGAAGTAGAGCCGGTGCGGGTTTGTGTTTGCGCATACTCGCGGGTCCACGTTCCGCTAAACCCATTGGGGCAAGAAAGGCCCCGCGTTACCCAGCGTGTGTTTGTTTCGTTGAAGGGACCAGGGCAAGCGGCGCAGGTGTTGCCGCTCTCGCTCCAGGGCAACCATACCGGCGCCTGCCAAGGCTCGTTGCCGGGGCAGTCCTGGGCGCGACCTTCAGTCGTCAAACCAAAATGGCCCACCGCGCAATCGCCCGTGCGGTTCTCCGGTGGCGCCTTTCGTTGCTCGCATGTGGCTGTGTATGGCGGTGGCGAGGCCGGCGGTCCCGGAGGCGGAGACGTGGGCGGTGTCACCCCAGGCGTGCCCGGCGGCGGCGCTACCGGCGGCGCACCAGGCGGCGGCGGGGCCGTGGGCGGTGCGACGATAACCGGAGGGGTCACCACCACGGGCGCGACGCTGGGAGGCGCTACAGATATACCAGGAGGAGCCGGCGGGGCCGTGGGCGGTGCGACGACGGGCGGCGGATTGCTCACCGGCGTGGATGCCACCGCAGACCCGGAGGCCAAACCGGAGTGATAGATAAAAACCATGTTAGCCGCGCCGTCGCTTGAGCAACGCGAGGCCAAAACTGCCGGGTCCAAGCTGCCGGCGGTGAAAACAGAATGACCGCCGATTTTCAGGTCATAAATAGACTCTGCAACCGCACCTGCCAGGCCCACGCACGCATCCGAAGGCACCGACTGATAGGCGATGGCAAAGGCATCATTGGGCTGCGTAACTTCAGCGGCTGCAACTTCAACCGCGCCGCCCCAGCTTGTGCGCAAGCTGCCGGAACGCAACAGGGTGTAGGGAACCAAGCCATCTTCTGAAACTCTGGCCGTGGTCACACCATTAAAAGTCCCGACCAGACCGAACGAAGTTTCGATAGCCTGCGACAAGTCGCGCAGGTTTCCTTGCTCGACCCGGACAGCTGCGACGGTGCTCGACGGCTTGAAAACTAAAAAAGCGGC
>JAYUIZ010000425.1:0-5968 GCA_043765595.1 Lysobacter sp.
GGAGGCGATCTTCTCGATCATGGCGCTGCACACCGGCATCATCCCGCCGACGATCAATCTTGACACGCCCGGCGAAGGCTGCGATCTGGACTACGTGCCGAAGGTCGCGCGCGAGAAGAAGATCGACATCGCGGTGTCGAACGGTTTCGGTTTCGGCGGCACCAACGGGACGCTGGTATTCAGTCGCCTTTGATCCGCTGCACACATCTCTGATCCGTTTCACTGGGCATCGAACATGATCGTCACCCGCGCGCTGCCTGCGGACACCGATCTGCTGCGCCTGCATCGTCATGCGCCTGCGCGCTATCCGTTGTTGTTGCAATCCACGTCGTCGTCGCTGCATGCGGGCCATGCGCAGGGGCGCTGGGATCTGCTGCTGGTCGCCAGCGGCGAAAGCATGCGTCTCGATCCGGACGGTCTTGTCCGCTTTCACGACCACGACGGCAGTGACGGCGGCGACGTCGGCGATGATTTCCTCGCATTGCTCGACGCGCGCTGGCGCGCATTGCGCACTTCGCGCGAAGAGCCGCGCTGGCCGTTCCGCGGCGGTTGGGCGCTGTATTTTGGCTACGAATTCGCCGCGCAGGTGGAGCCGGTGCTGCGTCTGCCGCAGGCCGAGGGCGCATTGCCGGTAGCGCTGGCGCTGCGTTGCCCGGCCGCGGTGCTGCGCGATCACGCGACCGGCAAATGTTTCGCGGTGGCCGAGCTGGGCGAGGAAGCGATGCTGGGCCGCATCCTGGCCGATCTCGATGCGCAGGATCCCGCGCCGCTGCCTGCATGGCAGCCGCCGCAGTCGCTGGAGGACGATGCGCCCGGCGCGTTCACCGACGGGGTGACCCGCATTCTGGATTATCTAGCGGCCGGCGACGTGTTCCAGGTGAATCTCTCACGTGCGTGGCGCGCGCGCTTTGCGCAGCCGCTTGAACCCGCACTGCTGTACTCGCGACTGCGCGCGGCGAGCCCGGCGCCGTTCGCGGGCCTGTTCGTCGGCAAGACCGGGACCGGCGGCGCGACTACAGCGTGGGCCGTCGTGAGTTCTTCGCCCGAACGCTTGGTATCGGTGCGCTGCGATGTGGTCGAAACCCGCCCGATCGCCGGCACCCGCCCGCGTTTCGACGGCGACGACGACGCGGCGCGCATCCGCGAACTGGTCGGTCATCCGAAAGAGCGCGCCGAACACGTGATGTTGATCGATCTCGAACGCAACGATCTTGGCCGCATCTGCACGCCGGGCAGCGTCGAAGTCGATGAGCTGATGACGGTCGAAAGTTATTCGCACGTGCATCACATCGTCAGCAACGTGCGCGGTCGCCTGCGCGACGATGCCACGCCCGGCGACACCATTTGCGCGGTGTTTCCCGGCGGCACGATCACCGGTTGCCCGAAAGTGCGCTGCATGCAGATCATCGCCGAGCTGGAAGGCACCGGTCGCGGCGCCTACACCGGCGCGTTCGGCTGGCTCAATCGCGATGGCGACCTCGACCTCAATATTCTGATCCGCAGCGCGGAAGTCGAAACGGACATGCGCGACGGAAGCGCGGTGGGCGGAAGCCGGCTGCGCTTCCGCACCGGTGCTGGCATCGTCGCCGATTCCGATCCGCAGCGTGAACTCGACGAAACCCGTGCCAAGGCCCGCGGCATGCTCAAAGCGCTGGGAGCCGAGCCGTGAACGCGCGCCTGTTCGTCGGCGAACAACGGGTGGCAGAGGGCACCGACAGCGTGCTCGCCGCCGGCCGCGGCTTCGCGTACGGCGACGGCGTGTTCGAGACCATGCGCGCGGTTGGTGGCGCGATCCCGTGGTGGCCGGGTCACCGCGCCCGGCTGGCGATGGGCACGGCGCGGCTGCGGATCGCGCTGCCGTCGGCCGAATGCATCGATACCGAACTGCACGACTGGCTGTCGCTGCATCGCGATGCGGTGGTGAAACTCATCATCACCCGCGGCAGCGGCGGACGCGCCTACGCGCCGTCGCCGGACGCGCCGACGGTGTGGATGCTGGCGGTCTCCACGCTGCCGCCGCCGCCGCGCCCGGGCGGGCTGGTCCTGCGCTGGTGCGAGACGCGCCTTGCGCGGCAGCCGCTGTTGGCGGGCCTGAAGCACTGCAATCGGCTGGAACAGATCATGGCCCGCGCAGAGTGGTTCGACCCGGACATCGATGAAGGCCTGATGCTGGACACCGAAGGCAACGTGATCGCTGCGACCGCTGCCAATCTGTTCGTGCTGCGCGAGGGCCGCTGGTGGACGCCGCCGCTGGACCAGTGCGGGATCGCCGGGGTCTGCCGCAGCTGGGCGCTGCGCGCTTTCGCCGCCGGCGAGCGGCGCTTGAGCGTGGACGATGTGGAAACCGCCGACGCGGTGGTTCTGTGCAACGCGGTGCGCGGTATCCTGCCTGTGGCCCGGCTGGCAGACCGGATGTGGTCGCCGCACCCTGCGGTTGTCGAGGCGCGCAGGCGGCTTGCCGTTGCGCATCCTGCTTTCGACAACGTTTCAGACTTCGTATCAACCCAAGCCGCAAAGAACGAGGATGCTCCGTGAGTCCAGCGCCAAGGAAAAAATCCCGTCTCGGCATGCTTGCGCTTCTGTTGTTGACACTGGTCGTGCTCGCCGTGGGCGCGATCGGCATCGTGGCGTATCAGCGTTTCCTCGGTTTCGCCGATGCTGCCATCGCCGGGATCGAACCGGGCGACAGCGTGATGGTCGCGCCCGGCGATTCGCTGCCGAAGGTGCTGCGCAAACTGGGCGAACTCGGCATTGAGACCCGCGACCTGGAATGGCGCGCGTTGGCCAAGCAGATGGGCGCCGCCGGCAAGATCCAGATCGGCGAATACGCGCTGCAGCCCGGGATGACGCCGCGCGATCTGCTGTCGCGGATGCGCGACGGCAAGGTCATCAGCTACCGCTTCACCATCGTCGAAGGCTGGAATATCCGTGAACTGCGCGCGGCGCTGGCGAAAGCCGCACCGCTGCAGCAGAAGACCGCCGATCTCGACAATGCCGTGCTGATGCACGCGCTCGGCTTGGGCGCGCAGCATCCGGAGGGCCGCTTCCTGCCCGAGACCTATCTCTACACCCGCAACGACAGCGACCTTGATGTGCTCAGGCGCGCGGCCACAGCGATGGAGAAGGCGCTGACCAAAGCCTGGGACAGCCGCGACAAGGATCTGCCGCTGAAGACGCCTTACGAAATGGTGATCTTGGCGTCGATCGTCGAGAAGGAAACCGGCATCGCCAGCGAACGCCCGCAGATCGCCGGCCTGTTCCTGCGCCGCTTGAAGGTGCCGATGCGTTTGGAAACCGATCCTACGGTTATCTATGGCATGGGCAGCGCCTATACCGGCAACATCCGCAGGACCGACCTGCGCACCGACACGCCCTACAACACCTACACCCGCGACGGTCTGCCGCCCACGCCCATCGCCATGCCCGGCCGCGACGCGCTGCAGGCCACCGCGCATCCGGCGCCCGGCGACGCGCTGTTCTTCGTCGCAGTGGGTGACGGCAGCGGCCGCCATGTGTTCTCGAAGACCTATGCCGAACATCAGGTCGCGGTGGTGGAATACGTCAAGCGTTACCGCGCCCAGCAGGCGCGCGCGCAATGACCGACCTCGCTGCAACCGCCGCGAATGGTCTCGAACGCCACCCGCATTTCGTCTCGCTGGAAGGCGGCGAGGGCGCCGGCAAGACTACGGTGCTCAACGCCCTGCGCGATGCCCTGCAGCATGCGGGGCATGAAGTGGTGTCGACGCGCGAACCCGGCGGCACGCCGTTGGCCGAACAGATCCGCGATCTGCTGCTCAACGTGGCCGTCGATGGCGTGCAGCACGAGCCGCCCGCTGCGGAAACCGAACTGCTGCTGATGTTCGCCGCGCGCGCGCAGCACGTGCGCGAGACCATCCGTCCCGCGCTGGCGCGCGGCGCTTGGGTGATCAGCGATCGCTTCACAGATTCCAGCTACGCCTACCAGGGCGGCGGCCGCGGCATCGACCCCGCATTGATCGCCGAGCTGGAACAGCGGGTGGTCGGCCTTCAGCCCGGCCTGACCCTGCTGCTGGATCTGGGCGTCGCCCAAGGCCGCGAACGCACCCGCGGCCGCGACCTCGCATTCGGCGGCCAGGGGCCGGACCGCATCGAACGCGAGCGCGACGATTTCTTCGAGAACGTGCGCCGCGCCTTCCTCGACCGCGCCCGCGCCGCACCCGACCGCGTGCGCGTGATCGACGCCACTCAGAGCGCATCGGAAGTCGCCGCCGACGCCGTTGCGATCCTGCGCATGTTCATCGCGCGGGGTGGGTTCTGATGGATCTGAGGGTATTGCGTGGTGTGTTCTCCCGTCAGTTTGTTGACGCCCGCATGTTGTCTGCTGCAGGCATCAGAACAGCAGACATCAATGCTGTTCTGATGTCCCCCCCCTTTGAAAAAGGGGGGCAGGGGGGATTTGCTTTGCTGTTTGCGAAAGCAAAGCAACCGCAAATCCCCCCGTCGATCGCTGCGCGAACGCCGATTCAGGCCCTCGCGCACAGCGCTCGGGCGCTCATCGGCGCGCGAGGCAATGCCTCGCAAACGCGCCTCTTCGCCCCCTTTTTCAAAGGGGGCAACCGCAATAATCGCCGCAAGCCTGAATTTTCGAGATCGCGCGCATGAGCCTGCAACTGCCCGCATTCGCGCCCTGGCAGCAGCGCATGTATGCGCAGACCACCGCGGCGCTCGATAGCGGCCGCCTCGGCCATGGTCTGTTGTTCTGCGGCCCCGCGCAGTTGGGCAAGCGCCTGCTCGCAGAGCGTCTGGCCCAGCGCATGCTTTGCACCAAGCGTGACAGTGCAGGCGAGCCCTGCGGCCACTGTCGCAGCTGCCAATTGTTCGAGAACCGCTACCAGCGCGAATCGCCCGAACTGCGCCCCGACGGCCGCCTCGCACATCCGTTCGGCCACTCCGGCCATCCGGATCTGAGCTTCGTCGGTTACGAGTGGAACGACAAGGCCCGCCCGCCGCGGCTGCGCACCGAACTGGTGATCGAACAGATTCGCCAGATCTCCGAAAAACTCGCGCTCACCCCGCAGTACGGCGGCGCGCAGATCGTGATTCTCGATCCCGCCGACGCCATCAACCACGCTGCCTGCAACGCGCTGCTGAAAACCCTGGAAGAGCCGCAGCCCGGCCGATACCTGTGGCTGCTCAGCGCCCAGCCCGCGCGCCTGCCCGCGACCATCCGCAGCCGCTGCCAGCGCATCGAATTCCGCCTGCCGCCGGCCGATGAGGCCTTGGTCTGGCTGCTGGCGCAGGGTCACGCCGATGCAGTCGCCCATGAAGCGCTCACCGCCGCCCGCGGCCACCCCGGCTTGGCCGACCGCTGGCTGCGCGACGGCGGCCTCGATCTGCGCCGCGACATCGCCGCCGACCTGCACGCCATCGGCCGCGGCGAACGCTCCGCGCTGGAAACCGCGAAACGCTGGGCAGACGCCGAAGATCTGGATCAGCGCCTGCGCCACGCCGCCGATCTAGCCTTGGCCGAAGCCGGGCGCTTGACCGATCCGATCAGAATCCGCACCCTCGCAGCTTGGTTCGACGCGGCCAACCGCATCCGCGACCTGCTGCGGACCACGGTCCGCGCCGACCTGGCCTTGGCTGAACTGCTCGCGCAGTGGCGTGGCCCGGGCAAACCGGCAGGCGGGGCGTCACAGAAAGCTTCTGGAGTAAGACGATGAACGTGAAAGCGGCAGGCGGCGCCCGTCAGGGCATCCTCTCCCTCGCGGTGAAGGACAAGAACGCCCTATTCCAGGCGTACATGCCCTACATCAAGCAGGGCGGCGTGTTCGTGCCCACCGCGAAGCGCTATTTCATCGGCGACGAAGTCTTCCTGCTGATGACCCTGCCCGAATCCGCCGAACGCCTGCCCGTCGCCGGCAAAGTCGCTTGGGTCACGCCGTCGGGTGCCCAGGGAAACCGCGTCGCCGGCATCGGCGTGCAGTTC
>JAYUIZ010000426.1:0-2149 GCA_043765595.1 Lysobacter sp.
CACGGCGCGAACGACCACACCTGGAACTCCGGTGCGGGCGCGTAGCGGGCCTGCTGCATCAGCTGCGTCGGCAGACCCAAGTGATACGTCAGGTCGTCCATCTGCATGGCCGGCAGCCAGCAGGCGGTCGAGACCAACCCCAGCAGCATCACCGCGAATGCGGCCGGATGCGGGGCGGAGGCCACGGCTTCGCGCCAGCCGCGCGCTCCTTCGCGGATCGATTGCCGCAGCGCTTTCAGCTGCAGTGCGACCATCGCGAGCAGCAGCGCCAGCCACACCCCGACGTGATGCAGCGGCAGGGTCACGACCCAGCCGGTGAGCCCGGCGATGAGCATCAGGCCGATGAGGATCGCGATAGCCGCGCGGCCCGGCAGCGCTGGCGGCGTCAACCGCAGCCCGACAGCGAGCGCGGCCAATGCCAACAGACCGGCCGCCAGGATCGGCACCGGACCGACAAACACCGCGAGTGCGAGCAGCCACACCACCGCCAGCGCCGAAGCCCGCGACCAGCGCAGCCATCGCTGCAAAGGCCATGCTGCAACCAATGCGAGCAGCGCCAGCACCAGCGACAGCGCGAAGCGTTCGGCCGGCAACTGCCGCCAGGTGTCGTGGATCAGCAGGCCTGCGACGGTCGCGACGGCGCCCGCAGCCGTGACCAGCAGCGGCCAGCGCGGGCGCGATGCGGGCGGCGGGGCGGTTGTCGAGTCTGCGCGCATGCTGGCTCGGGGTTGGAATCGGCGGGCATCGTAGCAGCCGGTGTCGCTAAAATGCCGTGAACAACCGCCCCGGAGTCCATATGAGCGCACCCCTGCACGTCGTCGTCCTCGCTGCCGGCGAAGGCAAGCGGATGAAATCCGGTTTGCCCAAGGTGCTGCAGATGATCGCGGGCGTGCCGATGCTCGGCCATGTCATCGCCAGCGCCCGCGCCTTGGATCCGGCCGGCATCCATGTCGTCCATGGACACGGTGGCGACCAGGTACGTACGGCCTTCGAACACCAGTCCGATCTGCACTGGGCGGAACAGGCGCAACAGCTGGGCACCGGTCACGCGGTGCGGCAGGCGATGCACGGTGTGCCTGACGATGCGCGGGTACTGGTGCTGTACGGCGATGTGCCCTTGATCCGCAGCGACACCCTGCAGCGGCTGCTCGCTGCGCCGGGCAGGCTTGCGGTACTGGTTGCCGAGCTTGCCGACCCCACCGGCTACGGTCGCATCGTGCGCGACGCGCAAGGCCGCGTGGCCGCCATCGTCGAACACAAGGACGCCGACGCCGATACGCGGCGGATCCGCATCGTCAATTCCGGGATCATCGCCGCCGACGCCAACGCGCTGGCGCCGTGGCTACAGCGGCTGTCCAGCGACAATGCGCAAGGCGAGTATTACCTCACCGATATCTTCGCGATGGCTGCGGAAGAATTTCTGCCCGCGGAAATCGTCGGCGTCGAAGACCCGGTCGAAACCGAAGGCGCCAACGATGCCTGGCAGCTCGCGCAGCTGGAGCGCGCGTTCCAACTGCGCGCCGTCCGCAGGCTGTGCATCGACGGCGCGCGTTTCGCCGACGTGAACCGCGTCGACGTGCGCGGCGAAGTGATCGTCGGCCAGGACGTCGAGATCGACGCGAACGTGATTTTCGAAGGCCGCGTGGTGCTGGGCGACAACGTGCGCATCGGCCCGTTCTGTCGATTGAAGGATGTCGAACTCGCCGCCGGCACCGAAGTGCGCGCGCATTGCGATCTGGAAGGCGCGAAGACCGAAGGCGCGGCATTGATCGGTCCATTCGCGCGACTGCGCCCGGGCACGGTGCTTGCGGACGGCGTGCACATCGGCAATTTCGTTGAAACGAAGAACGCGCACATCGGCGTCGGCAGCAAGGCCAATCACCTGAGTTATCTGGGAGACGCAGTGATCGGTGCGGGCGTGAACGTCGGCGCTGGCACCATCACCTGCAACTACGACGGCGCCAACAAGTTCACCACCACCATCGAGGACGGCGCTTTCATCGGCTCGAACGCGGCGCTGGTGGCGCCGGTGCGGATCGGCAAGGGCGCGACCATCGCCGCGGGCTCGGTGATCTCGAAGGAAGCGCCCGACGGCAAGCTCACCGTGGCGCGCGCGAAGCAGGTCACGATAGAAGGCTGGAAGCGGCCG
>JAYUIZ010000427.1:0-5965 GCA_043765595.1 Lysobacter sp.
CGGATTGATCGCGGGATGACGGAGCCGGGCTCCGAAGCCACCGAACTGCAGCGGCTGCGCTGGCGTTGCAGACGCGGCATGCGTGAACTCGACCAGTTATTCGGACGCTATCTCGACCGCAGTTGGGCCACCGCTTCTTCGGAACAGCGCATGGTGTTCGAGCGTCTGCTCGGCTGCGAGGACGACCAGCTGTGGCGCTGGTTCCTCGGTTACGAAACTCCTGAAGACGTCGAACTGCATGCGCTCGTCGAACGCATCCGCGCCCTGCCGGTTTGAGCTGCGGCCTTCGCGCGCGCTGGCCGGCGTGATGCTGGTGCTGGCGGTGCTGGTGCCCTGGGCGGTGCTGTCCTCGGGCTTGCCGGTCCAGGTCGGCGGGATTGCGTCTGCTCTTGCGGCCTGTTTCGCATTGGTCCTCGCCATGCGCGAACTGCGCCGGACCGTGCACGCAGTGGTGATCGATGCATCTGGCGCTGCCACCGTCGATGGTCAGGCTGTCGAAGCGCTACGGATTGATTGGCGCGGCACGTTGGGATTCGTGTCCTGGCGGGATGCCGCTGGTCGCATCCATCGCCGCAGCCTGTGGCCCGATACGCTTAGTCCGGCCCTGCGTCGTGAACTGCGGCTGGCCGTGCCGGTATCCGGCGCTGTGCGCGGCACCGACTCGATGTCACCATAGCCGGCATTCGCTGCTTGGGCCGTCATGTTCAAACCCATCCCTGTCGCCATCGGCCTGCGCTATCTCCGCGCCAAGCGCCGCAACGGTTTCATCTCTTTTATTTCGCTGGCGTCGATGCTCGGCATCGCGCTTGGCGTGGCCGCGCTGATCACCACCCTGGCGGTGATGAGCGGGTTCCAGCGCGAGATCCGCGACCGCATGCTGCAGATGGCGGCCCACGCCACGGTCAGCGCCGACGGCGAGCCGCTGCAGAATTGGGCATACGCCATCGACGAGGCGCGTAAGGACCCGCGAGTTGCCGGTGCCGCGCCGTACGTCGAACGCCCGGTCATGCTGCAGGGGCCGCGCGAGGAGGGGGCGCTGCTGCGCGGCGTCGACCCGGTTCGCGAGGGCGCGGTGTCGGTGCTCGCAGACAAGATGGTCGACGGCACTTCGCTGAAATCGCTGGTGCCCGGCAAGTTCAATATCGTCCTTGGCCGCGAGCTTGCCCTGTGGCTGGGCGTCGCCGTGGGCGATACGGTCATTGTCTACACCCCGGAATTCCAGAGCACGCCGCTGGGTGCCGTGCCGCAGATGAAGCGGTTCACGGTCACCGGTCTGTTCGAGGTCGGTCATCAGGAATTTGATCGCAACCTCGCGGTGATCCATCTGCAGGACGCCCAGCGCCTGCTGCGGATGGGCGAAGGCGTCACCGGCGTGCGTCTGAAACTGCACGATATGGATCTGGCCTGGCAGGTGTCGCACGACCTCGGCAAACGTCTGGCCGAGCGCATGCGCGAGAATTTCCGGGTCAGCGACTGGACCGGCGACAACGCCAACATGTTCCGGGCGCTGAAGCTGGAAAAGACAATGATCGCGATCCTGCTGTCGCTGATCATCCTGATGGGGGCGTTCACGCTGGTAAATTCGCAGGTGATGCTGGTGACCGACAAGCAGGCCGATATCGCGATCCTGCGCACCCTCGGCCTGACACCGCGCGGGGTGATGCAGGTTTTCATGGTGCAGGGCTCGCTGATTGGAATTATCGGCACCCTGACCGGCGTGGCCAGCGGCATTTTGCTGACCCTGAATCTCGAGCGCATCCTGAAGCTGATCGAACGCCTTTTCGACGTGGTGCTGATGCCGGCGGACGTCTATTACATCACCGGTTTGCCGACCGAGCTGAGGGCTTTCGATGTGACAGTGATCGCACTGGTCGCGCTTGCGATGGCTTTTGTGGCCACCCTGTATCCGGCGTGGCGCGCGGCGCGGACCGCACCTGCGGAGGCCCTGCGCTATGAATGATTCACGCGCGCTTGGACACGGCATCGCTGGACAGGATGCGGCCGATGAGATCGTGCTGCGCGCCGAAGGTCTGGCGATGACTTATGCCGAGGGCAAGCTGCACACCCCCGTGTTCGCCGGCCTGCATCTGAAGGTCAGGGCGGGTGAGACCGTCGCCATTGTCGGTGCTTCCGGCGCCGGCAAGAGCACGCTGCTGCACCTCCTCGGCGGCCTGGACATGCCGACCGACGGCGAGGTGTATGTCGCCGGCCACAGGATGAGCGCGTTGTCCGACGCTGAGCGCGGACGGCTTCGCAATCGCGCGCTCGGCTTCGTCTACCAGTTCCATCATCTATTGCCCGAATTCACCGCGCTGGAGAACGTGATGCTGCCGGTGTTGCTGTACGGGGCGTCGGTGGCGGAGGCTACAAAGCGTGCGCTGACCCTGTTGGAGTCGGTCGGACTGGGGCATCGGCTTGAACACAAACCCGGCGAACTGTCCGGGGGCGAGCGTCAGCGCGCTGCCGTCGCGCGTGCGCTGGTCAACCGCCCTGCCTGCGTGCTTGGCGACGAACCCACCGGAAATCTCGACGAAAAGACTGCGGCGACCGTGTTCGAGCTGATGCTGGAACTGAATCGCGAACACCGGACCAGTCTTGTGGTGGTGACCCATGACCGCAGTCTGGCGCGTCGGCTTGACCGGGTCCTGGAGCTGCACGAAGGGCGCCTGCGGCCCCTTGAATGAGGCGCTTCGTGCGCCCTGGAAAACATGCCCGGGGCAATCTTATGACAGTTGCAATCCGCGTTACATGTCGCGTTTGTGGATGAACTGGCGTACCTGAACGGATTTTCGGCGCCGACCTGCAAGAATCGTTCCGGTTTTCTTGACCAGCTACAGGTGATCAGGCTATGTTCACCAAACGCAGTCTTGGGAAGTATTCCGGGCTGCAGGCGCCGCGAGCGGTCCGAATACCGGTCGCGGGTGTCGGGGAAGTTCACCGGGTTCAATCAAAGGACGTCGCAGCCGTTCAAATCATTCACGAATGGCTGACGACGATGATCGGTGCAAGAGGGGGCCTGATCTGTCGTGACAACAAGGATTTCCGCAGGCCGAACTCGGCCACACCGTAACCGGTGTTATTTTTCGAGGCAGACCTTACTAGCGGCGCTTGGCGGCTCCGGGGAAGTGTCCGTCTGCGTCCGTATCCAGCATGCGCTCGCTCAGAGCGGCTTCAGCCGCGGAGCGGCGTCCGTTTCACTCAATTTCTACGATCTTTCTCCGGGTGGCGTGTGAAATATCCAATCTCGATTCTGTCCAAGTTCCTGCTCGGCGCCGCGCTCGCGATGGTGCTGTCCAGCTGTGCCACGCGTCCGGCCCCGGATTTCGGCGGGCGCTGGAAGACCGTTAACCGTTTCGCGGAAGAGACCCAGGCGCTTCCGCTGCAGGATGCGTACCTGTTCTACGCTTCGCCGATGGACCGTACGCTCAAGAACATGCTCGAACGCTGGGCCGACGACTCCAACATGGTGCTGACCTATCGTCATCCGATGGATTACACCCTGCACACCGCGGTGGCCGAAATCCGCACGCCGAGTCTGCAGGAAGCGCTGTCGCAGCTGAATGCGGCGTACTCCGCCCAGCAGGTTTCTGTCGCAGTGAGCGGCAACGAGATTGTCGTGCGCATTTCGTCCGGCGATGCAGGCGGGGGCTCCGGCCGCTGACGGTTCCGGCCCCTGCAGTTCCGGCATCTGCGCCGGATGCAGGATCCAGGCCTCACGCGTCAGGATTCGCCCCTTCCCCAACTTCCGGAATACAGGCTGCAGCATGTTAGGCAAGAAGAAAGATTCTCCACAAATCGACAACGCTTCCGCGAAAGGCATCAATTTTGAGGTCAGCATTGCGGACATCGCACGGCGCAGCGAGAAGCGCGCATGGATGATCGCGTGGATCTGCATTTTCATGGTTCTCGTCATGCTCGGCGGTTTCGCCTACATCCTTCCGCTGAAGAAGGAAGTGCCCTATCTGATCATGGCTGACGCCTTCACCGGCCAGGCGACGGTCGCCACGCTGCGCGGCGATTTCAGCAGCAAGAACAGCATCACCCAGAGCGAGGCGCTGAACCGCAGCAACGTCGCCCAGTACATCATTGCCCGCGAGTCGTTCGATGTCGCGCAGATGAATGTCCGCGACTGGGATGTAGTGAATGTCATGTCGGGGCCGAATGTGCGCGCCGGGTATGTGGCCATCCATGCGACCAACAACCTCGAAAGCCCATACAAGCAGTACGGCAAGGAACGCGCAGTGCGGGTGAAGATCCTCAGCATGCAGTTCGCCAAATCCGGACAGGGTGATAGCGCGCGCAATAGCGCCACCATCCGCTATCAACGGGTGCTGTACGACAAGAAGAGCGGCGAGACGAAGCCTATCGACAGCAAGATCGCCCGGCTCGAATTCACCTACAAGGCGAATCTCAAGATGGACGAGAAACAGCGCTACAACAATCCGCTCGGATTCCAGGTGACGGAATATACGGTCGACAATGACTTCGCGGCATCTCCGCCGGTTGAAATCCCTGCACAGACACAGGCACAGCCGCAGGCGCCCGCAGGTTACCCCGCGCAGCCAGGTGCCCAGCCCTACCCCGGTCAGGCGGTTCCAGGCCAGCCGGTGCCGGGTCAGCCGGTCGTTCCGGGTCAGCCCTATCCGGCCGCTCCCGATTTCGGCGCGCCGGCGGGTCAGGCGCCCGCAGGTCAGCCTCAGTATCCACAACAAGCAGTCCCTGCTGGCACAGTGCCGGCGGGTCAGCCCCAGGCTCCCGTCCAGGCGGCCCCCAATCAAGTCAATGGAGTAGGCAACAGATGAGCCGCTTGCATCGCTCTTGCTATGCAGTCCTGCTGTGCGTCCTGGCGTCGATGACGCTGGCGATGCCGGCATTCGCGCAGGTCATCGTCGAGTACGAATACGAGCCTGACAGAATCTACGAAGTCCGCACCGGTCTGGGCATCACCACCCAGATCGAGTTGAGTCCGAGCGAGGATATCCTCGACTACAGCACCGGCTTCAATTCGGGCTGGGAACTCAACCGTCGGGACAACGTCTTCTACCTCAAGCCGAAGAACGTCGACGTGGATACCAACATGATGGTGCGCACGGCGACGCATTCGTATCTTTTTGAACTGAAAGTGGTCGCCACGGACTGGACGGCGCTGGAGCAGGCCAAACGGGCCGGCGTGCACTACAAGATCACGTTCAGTTATCCGAACAATTCGGTGTTCTCGCCGTCGGCCGCGGCCGATGCCAAGGGTGCGCCGAAGCCGAGGAACAGCGAGATCGATACCGAGCTGGATAAAACCCGGTCCTACTATTTTGACTACTCGTACTCGACCCGCACCAAGAACAAGTGGCTGATTCCGGTTAACACTTACGACGACGGGCAGTTCACGTACATCCGGCTGAACAACATCAATAGTTTTCCCTCCGGCGATTTCCCGTCTGTGTATGGGCGTCAACGGGAAGGCGGAGAAGATTTCTTGGTCAATACCACCGTCGAGGACAATACTCTCGTCGTCCATGGTACATATCCCTTCCTGGTCATCCGTCACGGGAAGAACGTCGTCGGCCTGCGTAGGAACAAGCAAAAGTGAACCAGAATCTACCGCCGAATCCGCCCGGCCAGTCCGGTGACTATCCCTCTGACGACGGTCAGGGCCAGGGAAACAATCCCTACTACGCCGCGCAGCAGGCTTCGTCGCAGCAGCCCGATCTGGATGCAGGCGCTCCGCAGCTGAAGTCGTCCGACTCGCAGCGCATGAATCGCAAGGCGCTCATGTTCCTTGCCGGTATCGTGGCGCTGCTGGTGCTGATGACCTTCATCGTCATCAAGAACGCGTCCTCCAACAAGGAAGACGAGGTCAAGAAGCCGAAAGAAGAGAAGGTTGTCATTCCCGACCTGCCGAAGGGTGCCGGCCAGCCCGGCGGGCCTGACTTCGCGGAGCTGCAGCAGGATCCGCAGCCGGTTCCGCTGC
>JAYUIZ010000428.1:0-2145 GCA_043765595.1 Lysobacter sp.
AGGACGTGATGCCGCGTCCGCCCGAGCTGGAGGCGATCTCGCGCTTACTCGCGCTGCAACAGCGCCTCTCCGCCCTGCCCGGCCCGGGCCGTCTGCTGGTCGAACGCATCCATGCGCGCGATGGCATGCACGTCTTCGTATATCCGTTCGCCGGCCGCATCGTGCATGAAGGACTGGCGGCGCTGTGTTCGCTGCGCTGGGGCAAGCGGCAGAAAAACAGTTTCCGCTACACCGCCAACGACTACGGTTTCATGCTGTCGCCCGCCGATCCCGCAGAGATCGGAATCGAAGACCTGCGTGCGATGTTGTCGCCGGAGCATCTGCTGGACCACCTGCGCGAAGGCATGAACCTCGGTGAGCTGTCGCGGCGCCAGTTCCGCGAGATCGCGCGCATCGCCGGCCTGCTGGTGCCATCGCTGCCCGGCGGCGCGCCGAAATCGCTGCGCGCGGTGCAGGCATCGAGCGGACTGATCTTCGACGTGCTGCGCCGCTTCGATCCGGATCACGTGCTGTTGGCGCAGGCCGAACGCGAGGTGCTGCATGCGCAGCTGGATCTGCGCCAGATCGAAGCGGCATTGGCCGACTGCGCGCAGCGGACCATCGCCCTGTATTCACCGCCCAGTTTCACGCCGCTGTCGTTCCCGCTGTGGACCGATGGTTTCAGGGGCCGCCTGAGCACCGAGGACTGGCAGGCGCGTGTGCGACGCGCTGCGCAGCAGTTGGAAAAACGCCATGCCCGATAGCATCGAACTGATCATTGGCGGCCATGCGATGCTGGCGTTCGCGCAACGCGCACTCTACTGGCCGGCACGCTCGCGGCTGATTTTGTCGGACCTGCATCTGGGAAAGGCCGACACTTTCCGCCGCTACGGCATGGCGCTTCCGACCGGCGGCACCACGCTTGACCTCGAACGATTGTCGGCGCTGGCCGCGTCGACCGGCGCGCGCGAGATCTGGGTGCTGGGCGATTTCCTGCACGGCGCGATCGAACCGCAGTCGTGGCGCGCGCAGTGGCAGGCATGGCGAAACGCGCATGCGAAGCTGCAGATCAGCGTATTGACCGGCAATCACGATGCTGCGCTAAAAGCCGCCTCGCTGACGGTGGAAATGTTGGGGCCTGCCGTGGATGACGCAGGTCTTGCGTTCCGCCACGCCCCCGAAAGCGTCGCATCGCATCACGTCGTCTGCGGACATCTGCATCCGGCGACGCGTCTGCCGATGCTTCCGGGACGCTGGCCGATATTCTGGCTAAAACCGCAGCAGACGGTGCTGCCTGCGTTCTCCCTGTTCACCGGCGGGATGCCGATCGAGATCGCGAAGAACGAAGATTTTGTGGCGTGCGTCGACACCGAAGTCGTCGCGTCGTTTACGGGGCGCACACGCCAGCCCAGCGTATCCAACCGTATTCAATAAGCACCCAGCATCGCGCTGACAAACGATTTCGCCATTGCGTGATGCCCGATGCGGATACATTGCATCGTGCAATCTGCGCAAAGAAACAATCCTATGCGGCTCGCGCAACCGCCGCTATACCCTTCGGATCGTAATGCTCTAGGATTCGCCGCTGGATATCGCCACTTCACTACGAATGATCGCGGACGCCGTCATCGTGATCGGTGTGGCTGCGGTGGTGCTGCAGTTGATGGAGCGACGTCTTTCCCGGAAAGTTCCGGAACACACGTAAATCAATGGGACTCCACGATGAAAAAATCTTATTCAAAAGCGCGGATCGTGATTGTCACCATTGTAATTTCGCTGCTGGTATTCGTTCTTGCGATGAATTTCTCCACGCCGGAGAAGAAGCTGGAGCATGCGCCGTTGCATAGGCATGGTGTCAGCGATCCGCAGTTCCAGCGGGAAATGGGCGTATTGCTGGGGCCAGCGATCGTGGACGGCAATCGCATCATTGATCTGCAGAACGGCGATGAGATCTTCCCCGCCATGCTCGAAGCCATGGCGTCGGCCCAGCAGAGCATCACCTTCGAGACCTATATTTACTGGTCCGGCACCATCGGCGAGCGCTTCGCTGAAGTCCTTTCCGAGCGCGCAGACGCCGGAGTCGAGGTCAGTGTCCTGATCGATTGGGCTGGCAGCGCAAAGATGGACGATGCGATGATCGAACGTATGCGAAAAGCGGGTGTTCGC
>JAYUIZ010000429.1:0-5961 GCA_043765595.1 Lysobacter sp.
CGACTGTGGCTCAGCCCGGTCACGCACATCGGCATGTGCAAGGCGAGAATGCTGTCGCCGAGTGGCCAATGCAGGACTTTCGACGACGCTGCCGACGGCATCGTGATGGGCGAGGGCGTGGGGGCGGTCGTGCTCAAGCGCCTCGCCGATGCGGTGCGCGACGGCGACCACATCCACGGCGTCATCCTCGCTTCCGGCATCAACCAGGACGGTCGCACCAACGGCATCACCGCGCCCAGTGTAAAGAGCCAGATCGCTCTCGAGAGCCGTCTCTACCGGGAGCACGACATCGATCCAGAGAGCATCAGCTATATCGAGGCGCACGGCACCGGCACCAAGCTCGGCGACCCTATCGAACTGCAGGCCCTGGACACGGTTTTCCGTGAACGCACGCAGCGCAAGCGTTTCTGCGCACTGGGTTCAGTCAAGACCAACATCGGCCACACTGCCGCTGCTTCTGGCGTCGCCAGCTTGCACAAGGTGCTGCTGTGCTTGAAGCACCGCCGGTTGGTACCGACGCTCAATGTCGAAACACCGAATCGCCATTTCGATTTCGAAGCCTCGCCGTTTTACATCAACCGAGAGAACCAGGAATGGATCCCGGGCGTTGGCGGCAAGCGTCGCGCCTGCGTCAGTTCCTTTGGTTTCAGCGGCACGAACGCCCATCTGGTGCTCGAAGAGTACGTGCAGCCGCTCGCGCAGACAGATGCGGCGGAAACCTTCGACGATGCGCTGATTGCTTTGTCCGCCCGCAACCCGACGCAACTGCGGAGCAAGGCGCTGGACCTGCTGGCCTTCGTCGAGCGCGAAGCGCCCGTGGAAGAAGATGCCCGTTTCCTGGCTTCGTTCGCGTACACCTTGCAAGTAGGTCGGGGCGAAATGGAGGAACGCGCTGCGTTCGTCGTCCGCTCGCTGGCCGAACTGAAAGCCGGCCTGCGCGTGCTCGGCGAGGACCGCAATGATGGCTCCGTCGATGTGCAACGCGCCCGGATCGTGGAGGAAGACGAGCTTTTGACCCTCTGGAACACCGACGAAGACCTGCGCGCGACCGCCGCTAAATGGCAGCATGACCGCCGACTCGTGAAACTGACCAGCCTGTGGATCAAGGGCGTGCGCATCGACTGGCGTCAACTGTACGGCGCGACGCCGCCGACGCGCATGAGCCTGCCGACCTATCCGTTCGCGGAGGAACGTTACTGGATTGATCGCCGCGAGCAGAGCATCGCCGCGGCGCTGACATCGAGTGAGCACGATCTTCGCGTTGTGGGCAGGAGCGGCGAACCTTTGCACCCACTGGTGCAGCGTAACGTTTCCGACCTTGGCCGTCAGGCGTACCGCACGACCCTGAGCGCAGACGATTTCTATCTGCGCGATCATCGCGTCCACGGCACACATGTGCTGCCAGGCGTTGCCTATCTCGAAATGGTGCGCGCCGCCGCGGAGCTGGCTTTGCCGAGCGATCAGACACGTTGCCTGAAATTCCAGAATCACACCTGGATCCGTCCGGTGGCGGTCGATGATGCGTTTGAGCTCACGATCGTGCTGCACGATAATGGCGACGACAAGGACGGTGGCCGCTGGCTCGAATACGAGATCGTTTCCGAAGGTGAGAGTGGTGAGACGCAGCATGCCCGCGGAACGGTCCGCTGTAGTGCAGACGCCTTCGATGCGGAACCCGTGGATATCGCCGCGGCCGAGGAGGCCATTGAGGGCGCGAACCGCGATCGCGATTCGCTGTACGCGCGTTTCGAGGGGCTGGGTTTGAGCTATGGGCCGACGATGCAGGGCATCGCCGACCTGCGCAGCAACGGCGACGAAGTGATCGCGCGCTTGGTGCTGCCGGGCGCGACGGATCCACGCTTCGGCCTGCATCCCGCGATGATGGATGGGGCGATGCAGTGCACGATCTGTCTGCTCGCGGGCTTTGACGATGCGGGCAGCATTGCGGCGATGCCGTTCGCCTTCGATGACATGATCGTCCACGGCGGCACCACCGATGAATTGTGGGTTTGGGTCCGCCGCGCACCGGGCACGCCCATCGCGGGTATGCCGTCGCTGGATATCGATCTGGTCGACGATCAGGGCGTGCCGCGAGTGAGCATCCGCGGTCTGGTCTCGCGCACGGTTGCATCCGCGCCCGTCGTCACATCGATGCGCGCCGTCGGGGCCGCGCCAGCGATCGTGAGGCCAGCCGCGACCCCTGCGTCCAAATCCGCCCTGCGCGCGCTGGTCCCGATCTGGAATCCCGTCCGCTTCGGACGCGACGCGGTGACGCCGCCCCCGGGCGAACGCTGTCTGCTGCTCGGCGGAAACGACGCGCTGTTCGCTTGGCTGCGCACGGCTCCGATCGAACTGCGACATCAGCCGATCGTTGCCGGCGATTCGGTCGAGCGGATCGAGCGTTTGCTGTCCGATCGCGAATTCGACCATGTGCTGTGGTTTGCTCCCGAGGCGGACGTCGGTGACGACGACGCGATCGTCCCCAGCCAGGATGCAGGCGTGCTTTCTTTGTTTCGCATCCTCAAGTCGCTGAGTCGGCTCGACTGGTTCGAGCGCGAACTCAAGTTCACGGTCGTCACCCGCCGCGCTCTGCAAGTCTTCGACGACGAAATGGTATCGCCGCATCATGCCAGCGTGCACGGAATGGTGGGCAGCGTCGCCAAGGAGTTGCCGCTCTGGCGGTTCCGGCTGCTGGACATCGAATCGACCGGTGATCTCGACCCGCGCGAAGTCCTCGCCTTGCCTTGGGACGAGCAGGGCAGGGGGCTGGCGTTCCGCCGCAACGAATGGTTCCGCCAGGAATTCGCGGATGTCGGCCGTCTGTCTTCCCCGCGCGCCGCGTACCGGCAGAAGGGCGTCTACGTCGTGATCGGCGGCGCAGGCGGGCTCGGCGAAGTCTGGACGCGGCATATGGTCGCGGGCTATGACGCTGAGGTGATCTGGATCGGCCGTCGTCCGCAGGATGTCGATATCGAGGCGAAGCTCGATGCGATCGAGGGGCTGGGCCGTCGTCCGCACTATGTCTCTGCGGACGCCACCGACGCGGCGGCGCTGGCGGCGGCAGTCGCGGCCATCCGCGAGCGCTTCGCGCGGATCGATGGCGTGGTCCATTCCGCGCTGGTCCTGCAGGATCAGACCGTGCGCGCGATGGATGAGGCTGTTTTTCGCCGGAGCCTCGCGGCCAAGGTCGACGTCAGCGTCAATATCCAGTGCGCTTTCGCCGGCCAAGATCTCGATTTCGTGCTGTTCTTCTCCTCGGTGTCGTCGTTCCATCGCGGCGCCGGCCAGTCGAACTACTGCGCCGGCTGCACCTTCAAGGACAGCTTCGCGCATGCCATGCGCGCACGTCATCCGTACCCGGTCAAGATCATCAACTGGGGTTATTGGGGCAGCGTCGGCGTCGTCACTGACGCTTTCTATCGCAAGCGCATGGAAAGCCTGGGGATCGGCTCGATCGAGCCAGACGAAGCCATGCGGGCGCTGGAAGCCTTCGTCGCCTCGGACATGGATCAGCTGGTGCTGATCAAGGTGATCTCCGAGCGCGCGCTCGACGACCTGCTGGTGTCGGAGGAGGTCCGCTATTACCAGGATCACGACGCACCAAGTGGGTCCGGTGGCGAGGCGGTGATCGCATCGTGAATCGAATGCACATGAACCCATTGGACATGGAATCGATCTGCGCCTCCACTGCATCCTCGCTGCAGGGTGGAGGGTCGCGGGCGCCACTGGAAACCGAACTAAGAGATGTACTGGACAACACCTACAAGGCGCACAAGACCAGAATGAAGACCTTATTTATTCCAGTCGCGTGCGCACGCGAACCGAGCTGTCGCACACATCCGCTAGAGGCGCGATCGATGAAGTCTGTGGCGATTTCCTTGCTGGCCCTCGGGGTGGCTTTCGGTGCTTGTGCGCAGACGCGGAATGCTGAGCCTGAGCCCGATCCGGGCAGCGATTTCCTCGAAGGCGTCGTCATTGACCTGCCCGCCGAGACGCAGGCAGGCGCACCGGATGCGCGCGGCGACGTGATCTCCGATGGGTTACTACCGAAGCAGGGTGCCGCCACGACCGTCGACCTTGACGACCTCGAAATCGACATCAATCCGGACATGGACGACGATAGGAACAATGTCCAGGCCGCGCCGACACCGCGCGCCGATGGCGAGCCTTCTCCTGATGGTCTGGATCTTGTTGGTCAGCGGCCTAACGAACCGGTAGCGGCTACTGAGGACGGCGAGAACCCGACGCGGCGCAAGCTGGAGGACGACAGCATGCTCGCGGGCTGGCTGGAACCACTGCGCATCAGCCTGAAACACGAAACCTCTTACAAGTTCGCCTCGCCGAAGCGGGTGGTGAACAACCGGTCGTCTGTCCGCCTGGAATATTCCAAGCCCTTGACCAGCAATCTATTTCTTCGCCTGGATACGAAGCTCAATCTGCACTGGGGCAACGATCACCGCGCCAAGGCAAAGGACGAGAATCCTTTCCGCGAACTGGTCACTCGCGAAGCCTATCTGCAGAGCAGTTTCGGCAACACGAGTTTCCGGCTCGGCTACCAGATCCTACCGTGGGGTGTTTCGGAGGGCGGGGCGATCACCGATGAAGTGAGTCCCCGCAACAGCGCAGAGTTCTTCTTCATCTCGCTGGAGGAGTCCCGCGTCGGTCAGCCGATGCTCGCCATGGACCATTTCGGCGACTCCGGCGAGTGGACCGCGTTCTTGGTGCCGCGTCCCGGTTACAACAAATATCCGGACCGCGGGTCCGAATACGACGTTCCCGGCGCTTTCGACAGGAACGCGCCGGGCGATGACTGGGACAACGCAGGCACCTACGAATTTGGTGCGCGGTGGAAACGCTCGTTCGGCAAGAGCGACATCAGCCTGATGGCGGCGCGACTGATCGACAATGATTATCTGGTGCGCCAGCAGCGCTTCCAGATGTACGGGCTGACCGCGAATGTCGCAATCGACAACCTGCTGCTGCGCGCTGAAATTGCGATCAAACAGCCGCGCGGGTTCTTCGCGCTTCAACCCGGTAGCAGCGACCTGTCGATCGTAGAGAGCGACCAGTTCGACTCGAGCTTCGGCTTCGATTATTCGCCGGGTGGCCGGGCGCTTAGCTACAGCGCCGAAGTCACATGGAGCCGGTTGCTGGACTGGCGCAATAGCATCGTCGGCCGCGAACAAAACGAATACTCGTTGGTGGGCTCGGTGAGCAACCGTTTCTTCAACAACGACCTCACCCTGAGCTGGCTCACCATTTATACCAGACCGTACACCAGCTTCCAGCATAAGTTTCTCAGTTCCTACCTGATCGACGACAACTCCACGGTTTATTTCGAATTGTTCTATCCTGACGAACGGGACGAACGTAGTGGGACCTGGCCGTATCGCGACCAGAAGCAGTTCGTCATCCGATATCAATATCAATTTTAACGCCCGCGAGATGGATCCCGCCATGCAGATGCCCGTTGAAGACGTATCGAAGAAAATCCTGTCGAAGCAGATCGACAAGCAGGACGCCATGCGCCTGTTCCAGTCGCTGGACAAGGAGTCGCAGTTGCAGGTGCTGGCGATTGTCCGCCGTGCGGACGGCATCACGCCGGCGTACGATGGCAAGGGTGCAGCGCGGGCCTTGAAAACGCTCGACCAGCGCGATCTCACCGACGAGCACCGCGCCTGGATCGCCGCTCTCGTTGAGAAATACGACCGCTTTGTGCCGAAGTCCAAGGCTAATGTTCTTGAACACCAAGTCCATTTCGTCGACCAGCGTCGCGTCTTCCACCTGATCAAAGATCTGAAGAAGCTCCACTTCCAGATTACGTATACCAAGGCCGAGGGCGCCTACGTCCACGATGCCGACGGCAACAAGTACATCGACATTTCCGGCGACATGGGCGTGAATCTGTTCGGGCACCGCGCGCCGTTCCTGATCGACGCGGTCAAGCACAGCTTGGACCAG
>JAYUIZ010000430.1:0-2141 GCA_043765595.1 Lysobacter sp.
GCATGCGACGCATCTTGCGCAGGCCGGCGTGCTGCGCGGTTACGCGTCGGCGCTCGGCCCGCCCGCGGCGCTGCTGCCGCTGCGCTCGGCTTCATTTGAACTCGACGTCGCAATCATGACCCGCATCCTGTCGCTCAATCCGCAGATTTACGAAGACATCCAGTTCGCAAACCCGCATGCGCTGGAGATGCTGGATCGCCTACTCGGCGAGCTGCAGGCGCTGCGTGATCTGGTCGGGCAGGGTGACGAGAACGCGCGCCGCGCTTTCCGCGAACGCTTTCTCCAACAGAACCGCGATGCATTCGATGCGCATACGCTGGCCGACGGCAATTACACCTTCGAGCGCGTCGGTTATCTGCTGGCCGATCTGGTTGACAGCCCATCGATGAGCGTGCATCTGCCCGAGGATCGCGCCGGTTCGCTGCGCACGCTGCTGGATGTGTTTGAGCGCCACGGCATCAGCCTGTCCTCAATCCATTCTTTGCGCACGCCCTCTGGCGAAGTGCATTTCCGCATCGGTTTCGATCCGGGCCAGGCAACTGCAGCGTTGATGCAGGCGTGCCGCGAGATCGATGCCAGCGGCACCGGTCGCGTGATCGAATGCAGCGGTGCGAAGGCCAGCTGAGGTCAATCCAAGGTTGAGCGCAGGCAGGGCGGCGGTTAACCTGCGCGCATGTCCGAATCCCATCAAGTTGCTCATCGACTTCTGATCCACGGCGCCAGCGGGCGCATGGGTCAGACCTTGCTGCGTCTGGTGGCCGAACGCGACGATCTTCGCGTGGTCGCGGCGGTGGCGCCGCCTGATGCCGGAGCAGGGCTGCTGGGTCTGCCATTCCATCCGGTGGCCGATCTCGACCATGTTCCGCAGTTCGATGTCGCGGTGGACTTCAGTCTGCCGGTCGCATTCGATCCTCTGTTGGTGCTTTGTGCCCGACGCGGCGCTGCTTTCGTGTCGGGCACCACCGGGCTGGCACCGCAGCAACGCGCGGATCTGCTGGCCGCAGCGGAACAGATTCCAGTGCTGTGGTCGGCCAATTTCAGTCTTGGCGTCGCCATTCTGGACGAACTGGTCGAGCGTGCCGCGGCGGCGTTGTCCGGCTGGGATTGCGACATTGTCGAAGCCCATCACTCCCGCAAGCTGGACGCGCCTTCGGGCACCGCCCTTGCGCTCGGGGCCGCCGCTCAGCGCGGTGGCGCCGAACCGCGTTATGCCAGCCTGCGCGCCGGCGACATCGTCGGCGAACACCTGATCCAGTTCGCGACAGCCGGCGAGCGGATCGAGCTGATCCATCGCGCCACCAATCGGGACATTTTCGCCAGCGGGGCGCTGCATGCCGCCGCAAGAATCGTCGACCACCCGCCGGGCAGTTACCGCCTGCGCGATCTGCTCTGAATACTCCCGCATCATGGGTTGATTGTGTGTCGACACCTCAGATCTGACAGGGTCCAGCGTACTTGACTGCACCTTGGCCGCGGCGCATGGTCGGCGCGGGCAAACACGTGCCCATCGCGTTGCCTGGCCTGGGATGCAAGCCGTCAAACTCGTTGTCTTATTCGAGGTTGTTGCATTCAAGGCTAGGCAACACTAATGCCGCAAAGCGGCATCCATTCGCATGAAATATGGAGATTTCAGAATGTCGTTCAATCACTCCCATCTGCGCCGTCGGGCGCTCGTCGTCGCAGTTTCCTCCCTTGTGTTGTCGGCTACCGCATTCGCGGGCGATCGCGTGAACGTCACCGGCCTGAGCAACAACAATCCGGTCGACGGGTTCATCGTCACCTATCGCGAGGGCAGCGCCAGCAAATCCAGCGCCCTCAACCAGCAGCGTGCGCTCAATCAGGCCGCAAGCAGGGTCTTCGGTCGTACCAAGCCGGTCACCCTCAAGCGCGAGCGCACCCTCGGCATCGGTTCGGAGCTGGTGGTGAGCAACCGCGCCTTGGACCGCGTCGACGCCGAAACCCTGATGCGCCAGATCGCGGTCAATCCCGATGTCGAGTACATCGAGCCGAACATCCGTCTGTATTCGACGCTCACCCCCAACGACACCTTCTTCAACCTGCAGTACGGGTTCCAGAGCGGCGTGGGCGGGAGCAATGCCGATCAGGCATGGAATCTGGGCTTTCTGGGCGCAGGCAAGATC
>JAYUIZ010000431.1:0-5919 GCA_043765595.1 Lysobacter sp.
CGACCCATTGGACCATCGCGGCTTTTGCGCGCACCTGTTCGCGTGGCGGCGACAAGCGATCCAGCGGCTCTGGCGTCGTCCACTCCCGCATGTCTTTCAGCTTGCCATTCATCGGTTTGACCGTCTGACAGCCCGCCAACAGGCAGCACATGAGAAATATTAGAAAAATCAGGAGGGCCCGCTGCCCTTTGAATCTAGTTACTGCCGTACATTGCCATTCTTGTCTAGCCATATTGATTTCCACCTCGGGCTGTTTGTGCCGATTTTTCCTGCGTAAATACGGCTTCAGTAACATCATTGCACAGGAGTTGCGGAGTGTCGAAGACCAACTACTCACCAGTCAGAAATATAGGCCAAATCGTGGACACCCAAGAAACCTCCAAAACCCGCGTCAGCGCTGGCTGTGCGGTCGATCCGAATCAAATAAGCCGGACACCACTGCATTAACTTATTGAGTCGAACGTCAATGCGCTGAATTTCACAGTTTTTTCAGCTGAAAATGCCCCCCGAGTTGCCGACCGCGTGTGCCGGGAACAGGTTTATCTGTCATCGCCTGTGCAAAGTAATGCGTCTCGCCGTCGATTTGTACTTTCCAGAGCGTCGCAAGATCATAGCCGGGCTCCCGCCAAAGCGGATCTATGACGGTTGCGGACCATTCGGTCATCATCCGATTGGCATATGCTTGTCGCAATGGACCCCATTCAGAAGAGTTCGGCGCCGTCCAGAAAAACTTTTGGTCAACTATTTCGTATTCCCGGCGCAAATATGCTTCCAGCCATTGGGTTAATGCTGCTTCTGCTTATTCTTGATCTTGCTTGTTCAATACAGGTTCAAGCGGTGGTGTGTGTGGCCAGATTCTGTCTAGCAATCTTGTGGATTGCAGATCGTGCTCCCCCGCTTTCAGGGTGTTGCATCCGGCAAGAATGCTCATGAGTAGTGTCATACACAAGACGATGGCAGTCTTGAGCGCAACGCCTTTTTTTCTTCCTATCATGATTTTTTCTCATGTCTTTGAATATGGTTTGGTGGTGCGAAGAAAGAGGTATTCAGCGAATCGATCTTCGATCTGTCAGCGGCGCTGAACTAATCCTATCGTCCGCATGGTGGCGAGGCAAGGTGTGCGCCATCGAGAAAGATGGCTCAGGATTTCCTTTTTCTTTGACGTTATGACGGCTGTGGAAAATACGGATCAGACGCGATAGAACTCGCGATACCACTCCACAAATTTCTTCACACCCACATCCACCGAAGTCCTCGGCGCATACCCGGTATCGCGCGCAAGTGCGCTGATGTCGGCATAAGTATCGGGCACATCGCCGGGCTGCAGCGGCAGCAGGTTCTTCTCGGCTTTGCGGCCCAGGGAGTCTTCCAGCACTTCGATGTAGCGCAGCAGTTCGACCGGGCTGTTGTTGCCGATGTTGTAGACGCGGTAGGGCGCGGACGAGGTGGCCGGGCTCGGGTTGAGCGGGTCATGAGTCGGGTCGGGGCCGGGCACGCGATCGAGGCTGCGGATCACGCCATCGACGATATCGTCGATATAGGTGAAGTCGCGGCTGTGCCTGCCGTGGTTGAACACATCGATGGGTTCGCCGGCCAGCATTTTCCGCGTGAACAGGAACAGCGCCATGTCCGGGCGGCCCCACGGGCCGTAGACGGTGAAGAAGCGCAGGCCGGTGGTGGGCAGGTTGAACAGATGGCTGTAGGTGTGCGCCATCAGTTCGTTGGCTTTCTTGCTGGCGGCGTAGAGGCTGACCGGATGGTCGACGCTGTCTTCCACCGCGAACGGCAGTTTGCGGTTCGAGCCGTAGACCGAGCTGGACGAGGCGTAGACCAGATGCTCGATGCCGCGATGGCGGCAGGCTTCAAGGATGTTGAGAAAACCGACGATATTGCTGTCAATGTAGGCGTGCGGGTTCTCCAGCGAATAGCGCACGCCGGCCTGCGCGGCGAGGTTGACTACACGGTCGGGTTTGAAGCTGTCGAAGGCGGCTTCCAATGCCACGCGGTCTTCCAACGAGCCCTTCACAAACGAGAAGCCGGACTTCGGCGTGAGCAGCGCGAGGCGCGCGTCCTTCAGCGCGGGGTCGTAGTAATCGTTGAGATTGTCGTAACCCAGCACTTCGTCGCCGCGCGCCAGCAGGCGGTGGCTGAGCGTGGAACCGATAAAGCCGGCTGCGCCGGTGACGAGGACGCGCATGATCATAATGCCTGTTGAGCCGAGGCCGCTGCGTTCATTGTCATTCCCGCGAAGGCGGGAATCCAGTGTCTTCATGCTGATCGATCGATCCAGACGCTGGACCCCCGCCTTCGCGGGGGTGACGCTGTCCTGATTCCGGCGCTATGTGCTGCCGGAGCGTGTCTGGGCGTGTCTACTTACAGTCGCCCGTCCACCGCATCGCGCGGCAGCACCGCTTTCACATCGAACAGCACGCTGCCCGGTTTGCCGAATGCGCGGATGCCTTCTGCGCCCAATTCCGCGAATTCGCGATGCGAGACCGCGAGGATCACCGCGTCGTAGGTGCCTGCCTGCGGCTGCGCGGTCATCGTGATGCCGTATTCCTCATGGGCGAGCGCCACGTCGACCCACGGGTCGTGGACATCGACATTCGCGCTGTAGCCGCGCAGCTCGGTGAGGATGTCAACGACGCGGGTATTGCGCAGGTCGGGGCAGTTTTCCTTGAACGCCAGACCCAGCACGAGGATGCGCGCGCCTGTGGTGGGCAGGCCGCGCTGCGCCATCAGCTTGACCACGCACTGGGCTACGTGCGGGCCCATGCCGTCGTTGATGCGGCGCCCGGCGAGGATCACATCGGCGTGGTAGCCGATCTGCTGCGCCTTGTGGGTGAGGTAGTACGGATCCACGCCGATGCAGTGGCCGCCGACCAGGCCGGGCTTGAACGGCAGGAAGTTCCACTTGGTGCCCGAGGCCGCCAGCACTTCGTGGGTATCGATGCCGAGGCGATGGAAGATCAGCGCCAGTTCGTTGATCAGCGCGATGTTCACGTCGCGCTGGATGTTCTCGATGACCTTGGCCGACTCGGCGACGCGGATGCTGGAGGTCTTGTGGGTGCCGGCGTGGATGATGCTGGCGTACAGCGCGTCGACGAAATCCGCGACTTCGGCCGTTGAGCCGGAGGTGACTTTCATGATGGTTTCCAGCCGGTGCTGGTGATCGCCCGGATTGATGCGTTCCGGGCTGTAACCGGCGTAGAAATCAAGGTTGTAGGCCAAGCCGGATTCGCGCGCGACGATCGGCACGCAGACTTCTTCGGTGGCACCGGGATACACCGTGGATTCGTAAATGGCGACGCCGCCGGTGCGGATCGCGCCGCCAACGGTGCGGCTGGCGGATTCCAGCGGCCGCAGATCGGGGCGCTTGTATTCGTCGATCGGCGTGGGCACGGTGACGATGAAGACGTTGCAGCCGGACAGATCGGCGGCATCGCAGCTGAAGCGCAGACCTTCGGAAGCGCGCAGCTCATCCGCGGTGACTTCGAGGGTACGGTCGTGGAAATTTCCAAGCTCGGCGACGCGCTGCGCGTCGATATCGAAACCCATCACGGGATAGCGTTTGCCGAATGCGGTGGCCAACGGCAGGCCGACATAGCCCAATCCGAGGATAGCGATGCGGATATTGTCGTGTGTGGGAAGCGCGGCCTGCATCGTGCGGAATTCCAAGGTTCGTGATGGGCGGAGTTTATCAGTCGCATCCGGGCCGGCCTTGTGGGCGGGCGGAACCAGGGGCATCTTCAGTTGCGATTGCCGGCTGCGACGTTTTGACGCAGCATGTGGCATCGGAGTCTTCGACGCCGCTCCCCTGGCGCCCCGCGAATCGTTGCGACTGTTGCCGCTGCAACTCCCGGGGCATGCATCAGCAGGCGTCGGCTGTGTTGACGCGGAAAACGCGCTGTTCCGGCCATGTTGACGCGCACTGCCGTTCCTGTCCGCGATTCGCGTTGCTAACCGCGGTTGTCCTTCCCTTGGTTCTTGAAGAGTCCTCATGCGCGTTCTGGTTTGCGGCGGTGCCGGTTACATCGGAAGTCATACCTGTGTGGTGTTGGCCGAACGCGGTCATGACGTTGTTATCGCCGACAATTTCTGCAACAGCTCGCCGGTGGTGCTGGATCGTCTCACGCGACTGACCGGGCGTGCGCCGGATGCGCGCAACGTCGACGTTCGCGATGCCGCCGCGCTTGCAGCGCTGTTTGCCGGGCAGCGCTTCGACGCCGTGATCCACTTCGCCGCGCTCAAAGCGGTGGGCGAATCCTGCGAGCAGCCGCTGGCGTATTTCGACAACAATATTTCCGGCACGATTTCGCTGCTGCGCGCGATGCGCGAGGCGAGTGTGGGGCGGCTGGTGTTCAGTTCTTCGGCCACGGTCTACGGCGATCCGCAGACGGTGCCGATTGATGAAGACGCGCCGCTGTCGTCCACTAATCCCTACGGCCGCACCAAGCTGGTGACGGAACAGTTGATCGGCGATGTCTGCGCTGCGGATGCCGGGCTGCAGGCGATCAGCCTGCGCTATTTCAATCCGGTGGGCGCGCATCCTTCGGGCTTGATCGGCGAAGCGCCGAGCGGCGTGCCGAACAATCTGATGCCGTACATCTGCCAAGTCGCGACCGGCAAGCGCGAGCGGCTGCAAATCTTCGGCGGCGACTGGCCTACGGTCGACGGCACCGGCGTGCGCGACTACATCCACGTCATGGACCTGGCGCGCGCCCATGCGCATGCGCTGGAAGCGCTGGAGGGCGTGCGCGGGCATTTGCCGCTGAACCTGGGCGCGGGTCGCGGCATCAGCGTGCTGCAGCTTCTAAGCGCGTTCGAGGCGGCGAGCGGGCGCGAAATCCCCTATCGCATCGTCGACCGTCGCGCGGGCGATGTCGCCGAGGTCTACGCCGACCCGACGCGTGCGGAGCGCCTGCTGGGCTGGCGCACCGAACTGGATGTCGATGCGATGTGCCGCGATGCCTGGCGCTGGCAGTTGGCGAATCCGGACGGTTACGTCGCGGGCTGAAGCCCCGCGGCCAGCGCGGCCGCCACTGCTTGCGGCCGTTTCATCCATGCGAAGTGATCGGCACGCCCGCCGAGGCGCTGGGTATCCAGTATTTCGACGCGCACATCGACCGGACGCATCTTTGCGGTCAGGAAATCCAGCGATGCCCGCGGCGCCAGCCAATCGTCGGCCAGCAGCACCGCATCGATATCTACCTGTACACCCGCGAGGGCGGCTTCGAGGTCGATATCCATGTGCTTGCCCGCATAGCGCCCGCTGAGGCCGGTACGCGCCCAGTCGGCCATCACGCCGCGCGCTTCATTGCCGCCGAAGCCGATGCTGCGACCGGGCAGGGAGCCGTTGCGGTCCGCCAGCCACGGGAGGAGGCGATAAGTGAGCGGCAGCAGCCAGGCGCGAGGACGCGGAAAAATGTGCCAGAACGGCGAACCGCTGGCGACCAGCCACAGGCGTTCGGCCGTGTGCGGCTGCAGCGCCAGCAGGCAGGCGGCCAACTGCGCGCCCAGACTATGGCCGCCGACGATCTTGGGCAGGCTCGGGAATTGCTCACGAATGTGCGCGACGCTGGTCGGCAGATCGGTCGTGAGCAATTCGCGATAGCCCCAGTCGACATTGCGGCCGGCGCGCCGGTCGCTGCTGCCATGGCCGCGCCATTCGTGCAGAAAGACTGCGACGCCGCGCGCGGTCAGCGCCTCGGCGAAGGCTAGATAGTGGCGTGCGGCGATGCCGAGCGCCGGCAGCCAGAGCAGTGCGGCGACCGGTTCGGCGGGCGCGCGCAGCAGCAGCCGGAAGCGGTGGCCGTCGGCAGCGGTCAGCGGAATACCGTCGCCCTCGGCGGGCGACTCCGGATCGATTCCGCGCTGGCGGATCAAGATCGCTCAGCCGCGCCGAAGTGGTCGAGCACA
>JAYUIZ010000432.1:0-5904 GCA_043765595.1 Lysobacter sp.
TTCATGGCGCCGAGTCTACAGGCCGCGCGCCGCGACCGCGCCGGGTCGGTGGTCACAAGTCCGCCATGGCATGTCGCCATCCCGGCAGGCCATACCGGCCGGGCGGCCCAAGCCGGTCGTGGCGACTTACACTAGGCGGCCCGACCGATCCCGACGGACTGCGCGTGGCGACCACCCTGCTTGAATCCGATCTGCCCGGCCTGACCCTGCGCCATCGCGGCAAGGTCCGCGACGTTTTCGACCTGTCCCCGGCTGCGCTCCCACCCGAAGCGCGAGAGCATGGCCCGCTGCTGCTGATCGTGGCTACCGACCGGCTCAGCGCCTTCGACGTGGTGCTGCCCGACCCGATCCCCGGCAAGGGCGAGATGCTCTGCCAGATCAGCAATGTCTGGTTCGACAAGACCGCGCACATCCTGCGCAATCATCTGACCGGCATCGACGTGGCCAGCGTGCTGCCGGCCGGCGTCGACGCCTCGCTGTATGCCAAGCGCGCCGTGGTCACCCGCAAACTCAAGCCGGTGCCGGTGGAAGCCATCGCCCGCGGTTATCTGATCGGCAGCGGCTGGAAGGACTACCAGCGCACCGGCCGGGTGAGCGGCATCACCCTGCCCAACGGGCTGCAACAGGCCGAACAGCTGCCGGAACCGATCTTCACGCCGTCGACCAAGGCCGCCGTGGGCGATCACGACGAGAACATCGATTTCGACACCATGGTCAAGACCGTCGGTGCCGAACTGGCCGAGCAGGTCCGCGACGCCACGCTGCGCATCTACCGCTACGCCGCGGCCTACGCCGCCGAGCGCGGGATCCTGCTGGCCGACACCAAGTTCGAGTTCGGCACCGACGCCGACGGCCGCCTGTATGTGATGGACGAAATGCTGACCCCGGATTCATCGCGCTACTGGCCCGCCGTCGAATACCGGGTCGGCATCAGCCCGCCGAGCTACGACAAGCAGTTCGTCCGCGATCATCTGGAAACATTGGATTGGGACAAGACCGCGCCGGGGCCGACGCTGCCGGCGGAGGTCATCGACCGCACACGCGCCAAATATGCGGAAGCGTTGTGGCGGTTGGCGGGGATAAGCGTCGATTGATGCGCGTTTAACCACAGGAAAAGTATTCGATATGTCTAACCTCAACCCTTATGCATCGCCTAAAGCCGTCGTCGCTGATGTCTTCGAGGGTGAAGCAGCACCTGCGTTGTGGAATCCTACTGCAGCAGGAGCCTGGAGCCTCCTGTTCACCCCGGTCTTCGGCGCATTCCTGCATATGCAGAACTGGAAAGCACTGGGCCAACTTGAAAAGGCCGCTGCATCCAAGCGGTGGATGCTTGGAAGCATCGCCTTCTTTGTTGCGATCATGGTCGCGGCTCTATTCATACCTCCATCCAAAAATATCGACAGGCTGAGCAACCTCAGCGGCTTGGCGTTACTGATTGTTTGGTATTACACCATCGGCAAATCGCAGCAGACGTATGTCGCCGAACGCTTCGGCAAGTCGTATCCACGCCGCGGCTGGGCAATCCCACTTCTAAGCGCACTCGGGATTGCGATCGCTTACATCGGCTTCTTTGCTCTAGTCGCGATTCTTCTCGTAGCCACTGGCGTGATATCGGATACGCTCTGAAAATCGAACCTGAAATAATGGAACGACCCAGTAACCGCCACTAAGAGCATGCTCAAAATTTCTCGGTCAAAGCTGTAGAGCGGCCTTCAAGCCGCTGGTTCTTTCCGGGAAGAGCAGCGGCCTGAAGGCCGCTCTACGTAGAATGACCTGTATTTCCGTGGCTGCCATCACGACAGCGCGGAGATTTCAAACAGACTCTAAAAAATGCTGTTATCCAGCCATACCGTGCCAACGAACGACTTTGGGATTATCACAATGAATGCGAACATTGAAATTGGAACGGCTCTGGACCGCCCCATCGACCGCTGGTTCGCAAGCTATTCCGCCGATCACGTCAACAAGACAAACCAGCAGATCCACTACTTCGCGGTGCCGTTGATCCTCTGGAGCGTGACCGCAGTGCTGTGGTGTATTCCAGTACCTGGCACGCTATTCGGCGCCGGCTTGTGGGCAGCGCTCACCGCTTATGGCGCTTGGATGTTCTATAACCGAGCCTCACGTCCGATTGGCTATGGCATGCTGGCAACACTCTTCGTCATGCTGTGCGCCAACTGGTGGCTGTTCGGACTTCTCGGAAGTCGCCGATTAGTGCAACTGGCGGTAGCTGTATTCGTGATCGCATGGATCGCTCAATTCGTCGGCCACAAGATCGAAGGCAAGAAGCCGAGCTTTCTCACCGATCTGGTGTATCTGCTGATCGGCCCGGCATGGATCCTGAGTAAGATCTACCGCAAGATCGGCCTGAAATACTGATGCGTGCGCTGCACCTGCGGCGCTGTCCGAACACCGCCGATGCCTGAACACCACTTGGGGCGTCAGGCTTTCAGCAACCGCGATCTCGCGCTGGCGCTGCTGATCTGTCTGGTCTGGGCCGGTAATTTCCTGACCTCGGCGTTCGCGCTGCGCGAGATTCCGCCGTTCCTGTTCAGTGCGCTGCGCATGGGCCTGCTGGCCCTGCTGCTGTGCATGGTGGTGAAAATGCCGCCGCGCGCGCAGTGGTCGCGGCTGATCGCGGTGGCGCTGCTCAACGGCGCGCTGCATTTCGGCACCAGCCTGTGGGCGCTGCGCATGGCCGGCGACCTCTCTTCGCCGGCCATCGTGATGCAGAGCTACATCCCGATGTCGGTGCTGCTGGCGTGGTGGCTGCTGGGCGAACGCTTCGCGTGGCGCACCGGTTCGGCGATCGCGCTGAGTTTCGCAGGCGTGCTGGTGCTGGGCTTCGATCCGCTGGTGCTGGATCACCCGGCATCGCTGGCGATGATGCTGTTCTCCGCGTTGCTGATCGCGCTGGGCACGGTGTTCATGCGCGGATTGAGCGGCATCGATGCGCTGAACCTGCAGGCGTGGACGGCGTTGATCGGCCTGCTGCCCTTGCTTGCGATCAGCGCAATGATCGAACCCGGCGGTTTCGCTGCGCTGCGCACCGCCAGTTGGACCGTGTGGGTCGCCGTCGTCTACTCGGCGGTGTTCGCGTCACTGATCGGCCACAGCGTTTTTTATACCCTGGTGCAGCGTCACCCCGTGGCCACGATCATGCCGTACCTGCTGCTGACGCCTGTATTTGCGGTGGGCCTGGGCGTATTGATCTGGGGCGATCGCCCCGGGCCGCAGCTGTGGATCGGCGGTGCGATGGTGCTGGGCGGCGTGCTGATCATCGCCCTGCGCGCACGCGCGAAAGCCCTGTCTGCGCACTGACACCGCGGCGCCCAACGTCCAATCTTCGGCGTACAGGCCACTGTCCGGTCCTTGCGGGCGCTTACGTGACTTCTGGATGTGGTTTTTCGCGCCGTCGTCGGCGTCACCCCCCGGAGATGATCATGCGCACTCTTCAAGGCAAACTGTTCCGCTATTGCATCATCGGCCTCTGCGCAGCCGTGGTCGCCAATGGCTGCATGCTTGAGCGCAGGCCGATTCTTTCGCCGGGAACCGTAGTCCCCGGTCAATACTGTCCCGGCGACACGCTCACCGCTTCCTACGATTTCCTGAGATTCGCCGGAGGCGTCTGCACGCCGCGCGCCGGGTCGCCGGACGAATGCAGCACCGCCGCGCCGACGGTCACAATGACCAGCACGTCAGCGCTGTTTCCGCCGACGACGCTGCAGAGCTATCAGAACAGCGTCAGCTTCACCGCCAGCGGCGACCGCGTGGACGTGGGTTTCGCCTATGGCGCGACCGCCATCTTCGTTCCGCCAACCACGCTGCTGACGGATATCCGCAGCAACACCGCCTCCGCCACGCGGATCATCGGCAGGGTCGATACCTCACTGTCGCACATGGGCAATTGCGCCCGCGGCTTAGCGGTGCCGACCTACGCGCCGGTGCTGGTGCCAGGAACATCTCCGGGCCTCGGCCTGACACAGATCTGCAACCCTGCGACCAACACTGTTCCGGTCAATCTCACGCTGAGCACCGATACGCCTGGCGAGAGCTTTTCGATGCTGTTGGCACGAGGCGGTTGCTTCAACACCAGCGCACCGGGCGTGCCGGCGTTCGCTGCGCGCGCGCGTACGATCAGCGCCGCACCGGTGGGCTTGCTGTGCGGGCCAGGCGGAGACGGCAGCACAACGCCGCAGCCGTCCGCGCCACCGCTCACGACGCTGGTCGGGCAAGCCTGCCGCTGAGCCCATCGCGGACACCATGCGGACGACAGGATCGGCCGCATCCCTCCATTGGCAGACTCCGGCCTGCTTCCCGTTCTGGAAACCGCATGCACACCTCTGGAAGCACGTTGTTCCGCCATTGCGTCATCGCCATCTGCGCAGCCGTCGTCGCCAATGCCTGCACGGTCGAACCGCGCCCGGTCCCGCAGGTCGGCCGCCTCGCGCCGCTGCAGTACTGCCCCGGCGATAGCGTGCGTGCGAGCTTCGATTTCCTGGCCGGCGAGATCTGCAGCGCGCCGTCCGGCATGAGTTGCGCGGATTTCGTGCCTACCGTGCGCATCACCAGCACGCCGGAAGCGTTTCCTCCAGCGGCACTGCGCGGCTATATCGACGGAGTGAGCTTCATGCCCACGACGGATCGCGTCGCCGTAACCTTCGATACCGATCGCGAGACCGTGCTGATCCCGACTGCGAGAGGATTCATCTCGCGACCCAATCTCGCCCCTCACACCCTCACCGCGACGCGCATCGACGGCACGACCGACACCGTGCTGACCCATGGCGGCGTGTGCGCGGGGCGCGGCCCCGTGAACACGCCAGAAAGCGTGCCCGGTCTGCCGCGCGTTTCGCTGCACATGCATCTGGTCAGCGTGTGCAACATCAACAGCGTCGCGGTGGTCATCACGCTGCTGGAATCGGGCGGCGGCGAGCATCCTGTCGAGCTGACGCCCGGCCAATGCATCGCCCCCGGCGACCCGCTGCTGCCCATCGCCGCCAATCGCACGCGCACGATCGAAATCCGTCCCCTCACGCCGGCACCGGGCACGATGTGCACGCCGACGGGGCCGAACACGCCACCGCTGCCGTTGCGCACGCAGGTAAGCATGGCCTGCCGCTGATCCGATCCACCGTTTCGACACGACACCTGTACGCACGCTCATTCCGGAACACCGCACAACCCGACAGCATTCCTCTGGAACACGCCCCCACACACACTCGCAACCCAGGACATCCGCATGCAAATGCTTCAGAACAAATGGATCCGTTACTGCATCATCGCCGCCTGCTCGGCCTCGGTCGCGACAGGCTGCATCATCGAACGCCGATCGTTGGCGGGGCCGGGATATACCGCCCTGGAGCCCTGGAATTACTGCCCGGGCGATCCGGTCACCGCGTCCTTCGATTTCCTGGAAGATCTGCGCTGCCCGGCAGGCCTGGACGAGCTCTGCACGATGCTCTCTCCGACGGTCGCCATCACCAGCGAGCCCATGCTCTTTCCCGCACAGTCGATCCGCGGTTACACCGGCAATGTCAGCTTCATCGCGCCGGATGCGCCGAGCTACGACGTCCGGTACAACCCGGATCGCGACGAGGTCCTGATCCCCACGGAAGAATTCAGGGACGGCAATCGCGTCTTCGTGGGACGCCCCAGCACCGATCGATTGGCTCGCGGGACCAGGCAAGGGCCGCTGGACAGTGTGCTCACGCACGACGGCATGTGCGCGGGCGGCGTACCGGTCAATGCGCCGCAGATGTTGCCGGGACTGCCGCGTTTCTCACCGAACCTGGCGCTGAACGATCTGTGCAACCTCAACGCGACGCATGTGATCGTGACCTTGTCCGGCGGCGCCGACGGCTCGACGTACAGGCAGACCCTCGCGCCGAACCAGTGCCTCGG
>JAYUIZ010000433.1:0-2126 GCA_043765595.1 Lysobacter sp.
CGGGCCGCACTCGGGCACCTTATCGGGCGGCAGCGTGGTTAACCAGACGTGCCGGCCAGCGATACCGGTGCCGATACCTGCGGGAATCAACGCCAGAAGGCCATAGACCCGAAGGCCCCAGACACCTTTCGGCGCATGCAGACCGCCCATCAGGAACACCAAGGCAATGCCCGCGAACGCGATGCGCTGGAAGATGCAGAGCGGACACGGCAACAGGCCCCACTGGAACTGCGAAAACAGCGCGAAGCCGATCAGGCCTGCGCAAATCAGGAAACCCAGGAGGGACTGGGAACGGAACGACCACCGGAACGGATTCGATTGCATGCGCACGCGTCAACCTGAAGGAAGTGTCACGAAATGACCGGAATGCATCACAACAGTTCCGCCGCGACCGGTATCACCATAGCAAAAACCCCGGCATACGCCGGGGTCTTCGTGATCATTACAGCGCAGAACATGATGCCCTGCGCAGCGTCCAGCCGTGTGATCACGCAGCCGGCGGGGCGCGATCAGGCCGCGGCTTCAGGGCGGTCGACCAGCTCGACATAGGCCATCGGAGCGTTGTCGCCGTCGCGGAAACCGCACTTCAGAATGCGCAGATAACCGCCCGGACGGGACTGATAACGCGGCCCAAGGGTGGTGAACAGGGTGCCGACCGCTTCCTTGTCGCGCAGACGCGAAAAGGCAAGACGGCGGTTGGCGACGCCGTCGATCTTCGACAGCGTGATCAGCGGCTCGGCGACGCGGCGAAGTTCCTTCGCCTTCGGCAGCGTGGTGCGGATCAGGCCGTGCTTGATCAGCGAGGCAGCCATGTTGCGGAACATCGCTTCGCGGTGGGCGCTGGTACGGCTGAATTTGCGTCCGGATTTCAGGTGGC
This sequence comes from Lysobacter sp., assembly GCA_043765595.1. GTDB lineage: Bacteria > Pseudomonadota > Gammaproteobacteria > Xanthomonadales > Xanthomonadaceae > Lysobacter_I. The sequence continues at coordinate 878 of JAYUIZ010000433.1, forward strand.
GCATGGTTCTGATTCCTGGTTATCCCCGGCACCCTGGTGCCGGGATCATGATTCGTATGCTAGCGGTGCGTGATCTAGCGAGGGCTCAGCCCAGCATCCCGTGGGCGGCGATACCGGCAGGCGGCCAATTTTCGAGCTTCATTCCGAGTGAAAGACCGCGCTGGGCCAGGACTTCCTTGATCTCGGTCAGCGACTTCTTGCCGAGGTTCGGGGTCTTGAGCAGCTCGACTTCGGTCTTCTGGATCAGATCGCCAACGTAGTAAATGCTCTCGGCCTTGAGGCAATTGGCCGAACGCACCGTCAATTCGAGATCGTCGATCGGGCGCAGCAGGATCGGATCAACACCGGTGGCGGCCGGCTTCGCGGCGCCGCGGTCGCGGTGCGTGAAGTCGCCGAACACCGACAGCTGATCGGTGAGGATGTCGGCAGCGGTGCGCACGGCTTCCTCGGCGTCGATCGTACCGTTGGTTTCGATGTCGAGCACGAGTTTGTCGAGATCGGTGCGCTGTTCGACGCGGGCCGCTTCGACTTCATAGGCCACGCGACGGACCGGCGAGAACGAGGCATCGAGCATCAGCCGGCCGATGGCGCGGGTTTCTTCGTCCGGACGACGACGCGAGGTAGCCGGCTGGTAGCCGAAGCCGCGCTCGATCTTAAGACGCATGTTGAGGGCCGCATCCTTGGTCAGGTGCGCGATCACGTGGTCGTTATTGAGGATCTCGACGTTGTGGTCGGTCTTGATATCGGCGGCGGTGACGACGCCCGGACCCTGCTTGTTGAGGCTCAGGGTGGCGGTGTCGCCGGTACCCATGCGGATCGCGACATCCTTGAGATTCAACAGCACTTCCAGTACGTCTTCCTGCAGGCCTTCGACCGTGGTGTATTCGTGCAGCACGCCGTCGATCTCGACTTCGGTAATGGCATAGCCGGGGATCGAAGACAGCAGCACGCGACGCAGCGCGTTACCGAGGGTGTGGCCGTAACCACGCTCCAGCGGCTCAATCACAACCTTGGCGCGATTGCCGGCAAGGCGCTCGATCTGCGGAGCGCGCGGACGCAGGACCTGGTTGGCGGATACCGTCATCTTGTGGTGTCTCCTGGAGCCCGGTCTCGCGACCGCGGCGGTGCTTCTGGGGGCCTTCCGGACAAGGAAGGCGGCCGAAACGCGGTGCGCAACGGCCGTGGGGGTGGGAGTCTCGCCGCCGGCAAAACCGGCAGCGCCTCACCGTCGCTTACTTCGAGTACAACT
>JAYUIZ010000434.1:0-2123 GCA_043765595.1 Lysobacter sp.
CTCGATCAGCCGGTCGCGCACGCGCTGCGAGGTCATGCCCATGCCGATGGCTTCGGGCTGCAGGCGCATGCGTGCGGTCACGCTGCGTCTCCGTCGCGCGGCTTATCGCCGTTGCCCAGCGCGGCGGCAAGTCCGCCGACCCAGCTCGCGACATGGTCGAGTGCCTGGTAGCGAGTCAGATCGACATGGATCGGGGTGATGGAAATGCAGCCGCGACGTACCGCATCGAAGTCGGTGCCCGGGCCGGCGTCCTGCTCGGCACCAGCGGCACCGATCCACCACCACTGGCGGCCGCGCGGATCTTCCTGCTGGGTGCAGGCTTCGGCGCGGTGGCGGTTGCCCAGGCGGGTGACCTCGAAGCCGGCGATCTCGTGCCACGGCAGATCGGGCACGTTGACGTTGAGAATAGTGTCGGCCGGCAGCGGATCGGCGCGCAGGCGCGAAACGATCTCGATCGCGGCGCGCGCGGCGGTTTCGTAATGAAGCCCTTTGTGATCCGAGGTGACCAGCGACATTGCGACCGCGGGCAGGCCGAGGAAGCGGCCCTCCATCGCCGCAGCGACGGTGCCGGAATAGATGACGTCGTCGCCGAGATTGGCGGTGTTGTTGATGCCGGAGACGACGATATCGGGCTCCTGCTCCAGCATGCCGGTGATGGCGACGTGGACGCAGTCAGTGGGCGTGCCGTGGACGCGCCAGGTCGTATCGTCCTGACGTACCACGCGGATCGGCATATCGAGGGTCAGCGAATTGCTGGCCCCGGAGCGATCGCGGTCGGGAGCGACCACCAGCACCTCGTGCCCGGCTTCGCGCAGACCCGCGGCGAGGACGCGGATGCCGGGGGCGTCGACGCCGTCGTCGTTGCTGACCAGAATGCGCATGGGTTCGGAGGTTCGCCTTGTCGCGGAAGAAGTCCTCGCCATGATACCGGAACCCTCTGTCCGATCCGCGACAGCCCGCCGCGCAGCGCGTGCCTGCTAACCTCGTGCGCCATGAGCGCCCGCAAAGACCCGCCCGACGAGATTGAGGACGATGCCGACGATGCAGCGCTGTTCCGCGCAGCCATTGGTCCGGTGCGCGCACTACCCGCGGCGCAGATCGCGCCGCAGAAACCGCGGCCCAGGCCGCAGGCACGGATGCGCGACCGCGATGAAGCCGATGCGCGCAGCGAATTCCAGCGGGCGCTGGACGCGACGCCGCTGCTGGCAGGCGATGTCTCCAGCTATCGCCGCGACAACGTGCCCAAGGGCGTACTGCAGCGGCTGGCGCGCGGCGAATACGCGGCACAGGACGAACTGGATCTGCACCACGTCACTGCCGCCACCGCAGAGGCGATGCTGCGCCGGTTCATGAAGGAATCGTTCGATAACGGCATGGGCTGCGTGCGGGTCATCCACGGCAAGGGTCTGAACTCACCGGACGGCGTGCCGACGATCAAGAACCTGGTCGATCGCGTGCTGCGTCATCGCAGCGATGTACTGGCCTTCCATTCGACGCCGCCCGCGCAGGGCGGCACCGGCGCGGTGCTGGTGCTGGTGGGTAAGCCGCGGCCCGCGCAGGGCTGACGGGATCCTGCGTCATCTGCACGATGCAGGCGTCATGCAGAATCGCGGACTCTGCGATCACTGCCGATCGACGTGACGCTTCACCGGCTTGTTGACCCAGCGCACGGTCACGCCGCGGCGGCGGGCGACGCTCTGCACGTAGGCGACGTATTCGGCGTTCTCCTCGATGCGCGGCTCGTAGGTGGAACCGGACGCCGCCGGCTTGGCGGCCGGGACGTAGCGGGCGGATCCTTCGGTGGTCCGGCAGCCCGTTAGCGACACGACGGCGGCGAGGACAAGGAGCGAACACAGCTTGACGTTCATGGAAACCTCCGGGACGACGACTGCGACACGCCCAGCGGCTCTGGGAATGAATCATTCCGGGCGTTCAATCGGCTTATACGCCTGCGCCGGACGTGCGGCTTTACGCCAAATGCTTTTCCGATGAACGGTCGGTTCAGTGCCCGGCCGCCGTGCCCACGACTGTCCCGAGTTCGGCCAGCACCGTGGTGGCGTAGCAGCCGGCCGGCAACGAAAACCGCAGGCGCAGCACGCCGGGTTCGGGCCGGTCAAAATCCA
>JAYUIZ010000435.1:0-2121 GCA_043765595.1 Lysobacter sp.
TCGACATCTAGCGATACCACTCGTATTCGATGCGGTCGGCCGGGCCGATCAGGCGCTCGAAGTTCGCCAGCGTACCGCCCTCGGCGATGAGTCGTTCGCAGCCTTCGGCGTAGCGGCCGTTCTCAGCGTGGAACAAAATGTGGCTGAGGCTCCACAATGTCGTAGGCTGGGCTGAGCGCAGCGAAGCCCAGCATCGCATCGGGCCAATCGCAGCTGCCCCCACAAGCTGGGCTTCACTGCGCTCAGCCCAGCCTACCAATGCTGTTCGACATCCTCTATCCGGTATCTGCTTGTCATCCATCTGCGAAAGTGGGGATGCCTCAGAAGCTGGCCCCAATTGCTTCAGTGGCGCCAGTACAGCAGCACCGCCGCGATGGCGACAACGACGATGATCGGTCGAAGGAAGGGCTTGAGCGTGATCGGTCAATCCAACTTGAAGCTCACCTTCACCGACGCCTTGATCTTGATGGCTCCCGGCGCGAAACGTGCGGTGTCTCCGGAAAAGCCATCCACCGCTGCCGAGCTGTTGGCACTCATGTTGTACATGCGCGTGGATGCGGCGTCGTCTTCGGTGATCTGTACCGCTTTGCCGATCGTCTGGCCGATCGCGGCGGTCATCGCGACCGCCTTTTCGCGGGCGGCTTTCATGGCCATGGTCCGGGCGGTGTCACGGTGTTCGCGTAGTCGCGACGTGCCCAGTTCGATACTCGCGACTTCGCTGACGCCGGTGGTGAGGATCTCTGCATAGAACGGCTCGAATCTCTCGATGTCGCCGAGTTTGACGACAATGGTCTTCGAGACCAGATAGCCCCGCAGCGCCCCCGTCCGTCGAAGGCCATCGTCCATGGCGAGACTCTGTTTCGAAGGCGGGTCGCGCACAATGTCCATGGACACCTGATTGGTCTGTACATCGCGCGCCGGAATCGAGAACCGACGGGTCAGCGCCAGGATGTTCTCAACGCTGTCGTCGTTCATGCGCTTGGCGACCTGCAGATTACGGTCGAATTTTTCGACGCGCAGTGTCAGCACGACTTCGTCGGGTTCGACGCCGACTTCGCCGGTCCCGGACACCATGATCACTTGCGGTGGGTCCGCGGCCATAGTGGTGGCCGGAAAGGCGAACACGATCAGAAGGGCACTCAGCAACGCGTGTTGGATTGACATTCCTGATCCTCATTGTGAAAAAAAGCAGAGCTTGTCGATGGGAAAGGATCGAATACTTATTGCTCGCCGGTCTGCCTCGCCGGATCACTGATCTCCAACTCCCGCAAAATCACGCTCGCTTGCGTACGATTGCGCGCGCCGAGTTTCTCGAAGATCGCGCTGAGGTGGGCCTTGATAGTGCGCTCCTGCACGTCGAGGCGGTCGGCGATCTGTTTGTTGAGCAAGCCCTTGGCGACGAGGGCGAGCACGCGGAACTGCTGCGGGGTGAGGCTGGCGAGGCGGGCGGCGAGGTCGGCGTCGCCGGGCGAGGAGCGGGCGCGGGCTACGGCGGGGCGCAGTGCGGGCGGCAGCCATTCCTCGCAGCCCAGCACGGTGCGGATGGCGTCGCGCAGTTCTTCCAGCCCGGCGCTTTTGGGGATGTAGCCGGCGGCGCCGTGGTCCAGCGCGCGGCGGATGATCTGCGGGTCTTCGTTCGCCGACACCAGCGCCACCGCCACGGCCGGGTACTGGGCGCGGATCGCGGCCAGCCCGGCCAGCCCGTGGTTGCCGGGCATGTGTAGATCGAGCAGTACGAGGTCGATGTCCGGACGCGCTTCCAGAATGGCCAACACTTCTTCCAGCGACGCCGCCTCGCAGGTGCCGACATCCGCGACGGCGTCGGCAGCCGCGCCGCGGAGCGCGGCGCGGAACAGCGGATGGTCGTCGGCGATCAGCAGTTGCGGCATGAGGATGGCGGCATGGTGGTGTCGGTATCGTTCCCTGCGCGGCGCGCGCACGTCGTCGTCAAGCCTAGCAGGGCGCGCAGCGGCCCGTACGTCGGCGATACGTCGCCGATCTGGGACCAAAGTACGATGCCTTGGCATCGGCCGGCTGCTACGGTGCGGAGTTATGACCACGATATCGCTCCGTTCCGCGTTCCGGCTGTCCGTTCTACTGGCGCTGGTGTTGTCCATGGCC
>JAYUIZ010000436.1:0-2120 GCA_043765595.1 Lysobacter sp.
CGAGAAATCGATCAAGGCGCTTGATATCGCGATGGATCTCGACAAGCGCATCCTGCTGGTTGCGCAGAAATCGCCCGAGACCGACGATCCGGGCGCGGCCGATCTCTATGAAGTCGGTACGCTCGCTCAAGTGCTGCAATTGTTGAAACTGCCCGACGGCACCATCAAGGTTCTGGTGGAAGGCGTTTCGCGCGTGCGCTTGAAACAGGTGCGCGAATTCGATGGCGCGCTCGTCGGCAAGGCGGATTTGCTGGAAACCGCGGAACAGCGCGACCCGCGCGAGATCGAGGCGATCGTGCGTTCGCTGATGGGACTGTTTGAACAGTACATCAAGACCAATCGCAAGCTGCCGCCGGAACTGATGCAGACCCTGTCTGGCATTGATGAGCCGAACCGGTTGGCCGATACCATTTCCGCCCATCTGAGCGTGCGCCTTGGCGAAAAACAGCGCCTGCTCGAAGCGGTTGATGTCGCCCAGCGCCTAGAATTGCTCGTTGGGCTGGTCGACGGTGAAATCGATGTGCAGCAGTTGGAAAAGCGCATCCGCGGCCGCGTGAAGTCGCAGATGGAAAAGAGCCAGCGCGAGTATTATCTCAACGAACAGATGAAGGCGATCCAGAAAGAACTGGGCGACCTCGACGATGCGCCGAACGACATCGAAGACATCACCCGCAAGATCGCCGAAGCCGGTATGCCCAAGCCGGTGGAAACCAAGGCAAAGGCCGAGCTCAACAAGCTCAAACAGATGTCGCCGATGTCCGCGGAAGCTGCGGTCGTGCGTAATTATCTCGACTGGTTGTTAGGCGTGCCGTGGAAGAAGCGCACCAAGATCCGCAAGGATCTCAAGGTCGCGCAGGATACCCTCGACGCCGACCATTACGGTCTTGAAAAAGTCAAAGAACGCATCCTCGAATACCTTGCGGTGCAGACCCGCGTGAAACACATGAAGGGCGCGATCCTGTGCTTGGTCGGTCCGCCGGGCGTAGGCAAGACATCGCTGGGGCAGAGCATCGCCAAAGCGACCAATCGCAAATTCGTGCGCATGTCGCTGGGCGGGGTGCGCGACGAGGCCGAGATCCGCGGCCATCGCCGTACCTATGTTGGTTCGATGCCGGGCCGCATCGTGCAGAATCTCACCAAGGCCGGCACCAAGAATCCGTTGTTCGTGCTGGACGAAATCGACAAGATGTCGATGGATTTCCGCGGCGATCCGTCTTCCGCCCTGCTGGAAGTGCTGGATCCCGAGCAGAACAACGCGTTCAACGACCACTATCTGGAAGTCGATTTCGACCTGTCCGAAGTGATGTTCGTCGCGACCTCCAATTCGCTGAATATCCCCGGCCCGCTGCTCGACCGCATGGAAGTGATCCGCATCCCGGGTTACACCGAGGAAGAGAAGCTCAATATCGCCGAACGTTATCTGCTGCCGAAACAGTTGAAGGCGAACGGTCTGAGAGCCGGCGAGTTGAAGATCGCCCAGGATGCGATCCGCGACATCGTGCGCTATTACACGCGCGAATCTGGCGTGCGCAACCTCGAGCGCGAGATTTCAAAGATCTGCCGCAAGGTGGTGAAGGAGATCGCTATGGCCGGTGCGCAGAAGTCCGGCAAGGGCGTGAAGGCGGTTTCCGTTTCGTCGAAGAACCTCGACAAGTATCTGGGCGTTCGACGCTTCGATTTCGGTCGCGCCGAGAGCGACAACGAGATCGGCATGGTCACGGGTCTGGCCTGGACCGAAGTAGGCGGCGATTTGCTGCAGATCGAATCCACGCTGATGCCGGGCAAGGGTCAATTGATCCTCACCGGTCAGCTTGGCGACGTGATGAAGGAATCGGCATCGGCTGCGCTGTCGGTCGTGCGCTCGCGCGCGGAAAGGCTCGGGATCGATGTTGATTTCCTGCAGAAGATCGATGTCCATCTACACGTGCCGGACGGCGCGACGCCAAAGGACGGCCCCAGCGCAGGCGCTGCGATGACGACGGCGCTGGTGTCTGCGCTGACCAAGGTGCCGGTGCGTTCGGACATTGCGATGACCGGCGAGATTACGCTGCGCGGCAAGGTCACTGCGATTGGTGGGTTGAAAGAAAAACTGCTGGCCGCGCTGCGTGGTGGCATCCGTA
>JAYUIZ010000437.1:0-5881 GCA_043765595.1 Lysobacter sp.
GGGTCGCGCTGGGGGCGTTGCCGGTGCGGCCGCTGACCACGATAGAACTCTGGACGGTGGTGTTGTCCGGAATGGTCACGTCGGTGTCGTTGCTGTAACTCACGGCGCCGCCGCTGCTGACGGTGACCGACTGCGAGTTCGTGTTGGTCAAGCCGCTGTTGTCGGTGACGGTCAAGGTGACCGTGTAGGTGCCGGCTGCCGCATAGGTGTGGCTGGGGCTGGTGGCGGTGGACGAGGTGCTGTCGCCGAAATTCCAGCTGCGCGACACGATGCTGCCGTCGGTATCGGTGGAGCTGTCGGTGAAGGTCGCGGTCAGCGCCGAAGTGGCGATGCTGAAATTCGCGGTCGGCGCGCTGGGGACGACACCGCCGATGGTCAGCAGCACCGCGTTCGGCGTGCCCGGTTTGCCCGAGGCGTCGGTGCCCTGCACGTAAATGATGTGCTGGCCTGCGGCCATGCCGGTGGTGCCGAGGCTGGCGGTGACCGTTTCGCGGGTGCTGTTGAAGCTGCCGTCGCTGGCGGCCATGACGATGCCGCTCGCGCCCGTTTCCCACGGTGGAATGTCGACGTAAAGCCTTGCTGAAGCGATGGCGTGGGTGGCTTCGGTGCCGTTGCTCTGGTTGAACTGGCTGTCGTCGAGGATCGCGGAGATCGTGACCGGCGTTCCGGCGGGTACCGATGCGCTGGACGTGGACACGCTGACGGTGTCCGGGCCGGACGGGTAGCGGTACGGCGCGGTGAGATTGCGCGCGGAATACTTCAGCGCGGCGAGATTCCTCGGCAGCGTCGTCGACTGGAAGGTGGTGCACGATTCGAAGAAGGAGACGCCCAGTTCGATCGTGTAGCTGGGCACGCCGAGCAGGCCGTACATGCTGTCGTCGGTGGTGCCGTCGGTTGCGTACAGGCCGACCGACTGCTGCGGTTTGTAGCTGTTGAAGAACGCCATTCGCCTGCCCAGCGTGGCCAGCGCGGTGCTGTTGGGCGCGAGACTGGTGGTGTCGCCCCAGGGCCACAGGACCAGCTGCGAATAGCTGTGGATGTCGAAGAAGACGCCCTGGTAGTCGTCGGGTGCGACGCTGCTGGCGGCATCGCCGCGGCGGTCGGGGAAGATGCCGCCGCTGTAGATGCCGCTGGCGCCCGGCGTGCCGGCGACGAAGCGCACCAGATTCTGGGTTTCGGGTTCGGATTGCGCGACCGGCCCGCGGTAAGTCTCGGCGCAGGCGTTGGGGCTGGAGCCGCCGGCGACAGTACTCCAGTGGAATGGGAAATTGCGGTTGAGGTCGGTGCCGATACCGTTCGCGCTGCAACTGCCGTTGGTGTCGTTGACGTTCTTGCGCCACGACAGTCCGGTTTCCGCTTTCTTGCGGCCCTCGGGATTGGCCTGCAGGATCAGATGGAAAACGTAGTTGTCCATCAGCCATGTGGCTTCAGGATCGGTGCCGTAGCCGTTGACCAGCCATTCCGCGAAGCGCGTGGTCAGCTCGGCGGGCGTGTACTCGCGCGCGTGGATTGATGCGAACACCACCATCGGCGCCTTGTTCGGCCGGCTGGCATTGGTCGCCGAATTGGTCAGGCGCAGCACTTTCATGTCGTAGCCGCCGGTGTTGCGCGATTTGAGCCAAGTCGGGCCGATGTTGGAGACGCTGGCGAGCGCGGGTTTGCCGGCGACGAGCTGATCAATGGTGGTGTAGGTTTCCTCGACCGTGCGGTAGCAGGCGTAGCCGGAGATGCTGCGGGTGCCGAACTGGCGGTTCGCCATCGCGTTTTCGACGCTGCGGATGCGGTTGGTCGACGCCTGATCGATCGTGACCTTCATGCCCATCCGACGGATCTCGGCGATGTCCGCGGCGCTGGCTTCGAGCCGCGCGGTCTTTGCGCTGTCGTCGACGATCATGTGCTGGAACATCCCGCCGAGCGTCTGCAACTGGGCGCGTTCGCGATAGCGGACGATGACGAACGAGAGGCGATCGGCGTCGCTTGTCGACGTTGCTGCGCTGGGGCCGGGCGGCGCGGCGATCGACGGGCCGGCGAGGCAGAGCAACAGGGCAGCGGGCAACAGCGCAGTACGCAGCAGGGCAGTGGGCAACGGCAGGCGGGTAGTCATGGTATCTCCGTGGGATGGAATTCCGTGTGGCGACAAGTCGCATCATCTCAACCGGAAGCCCGGGGGCAGCGGCAAGTGGCGGGGGAGCAGCGTGTTTGCCCGGTATTCGCGGGCTTTGCAACTGGGCGTGTACGAAGTGCAGATCGTTTGCGGGCCGGCGCGTACGCCATCCCCCCGCATGCACCTTGCCCAGTGCGTGCGGATATCCGGGCAAACGGGACAGAAACCGCAGGATGCAGGCGAGTATGCCCGGCCGTCCGCCGTTCCTGTCGAAGCTCCCGGCGGAAATCGGCTTTGTTGCTTTGCAGCAGCGAATTGCGACGCATCGGGACGTCGCCGAGATGAGCGCAGCAAATTTATCTGCGACAGGGGTCGCGTTTCGACGGTTCGCTGCGGTCGCGCGCTGCCCATCGCCTGACGTTCCGCGTGGGCCGGCGGGCCGTGCGCGGTTCGAAGCGGCCCGCGATGCGGGCGCAGGACCGGTTATCGTAGGCGGATGCCGCCATCCAGCGCGGCATGCGGATGGCGCCCGGAGCGGCGAATCCGAGGGGGCGGGATCTCCGGGGTGAATCCGGGAGTCATCCGGGAGTTCACAGGAAACATATCCCGAAGTGCATCCGGGAGTAGTAAGGGGAAACATAATGACCACTGCAGAGTCCATCGCGACTCCACAGCTCATCGCGCGCGAATGTCGGCAACTGGTGCTCAGCCAGGGCCGCGCCGGCGCGGCCGCGACCATCGGCGTGGCCGCACTGCTGCTGCTGGCACTGCGCGACGTGCATCCGCCGCAACAACTGATCGGTTGGGCGATCGCGGTCATGGCCATTTCGATGCTGCGCGTTGCGTTGGCGGGGTGGGCGAAGCGTTTGACGCCCGAAGCCGGCAATATCCAGCCGAATACGCCGCTGATCTGCATCATCGTCGGCGTGCTGTCCGGCGGCGTCTGGGGTGCCGCGGCGACGATGCTGTTCCCGCTGGGCCACAGCGAACTGTATTTCGTCACCGCGTTCCTGCTGATTGGCATGCCCGCGGGCGCGATCAGCAGTTTCGGCGCGTGGTGGCCTGCCTATGCCGCGTACGTGCTGTCCAGCGTCGGTCCGTTCGCGGTGTATTTTCTCGGCAAGGGACACAGCGAATTCATGATCGCGGGGCTGGCGGCATGTCTGTTCGGCGCGTTCCTGCTGCGCGAGGGCCATGTCATCGGCCTCACCATCAGCCGCAACATCGCCCAGCGCATCGCGCTGATGGCGATGACGAAAACGCTCGGCGATGCATTGGATCGCGCCGATGCCGCCAATCGTGCCAAATCGGCCTTCCTGGCGAACATGCGCCACGAACTGCGCACACCGTTGAACGTGATCCTGGGCATGAGCCAGCTGCTGGTCGATTCTCCTGACGCGCCGCAACACCGCGCATTGCCGCGCCAGATCCAGCGTGCCGGGCAATCGTTGCTGGCGCTGATCGACGACGTGCTGGATCTGTCGCAGATCGAGGTGGGCAGAATCACTTTGCATCCCGCGCGGTTTGCGCCGCGCGGGTTGGTCGACGATGTGATCGAGATGTTCGCGCTGGAAGCCGAATCCAAATCGCTGCGCGTGGATGCGGTGTACGCAGCATCGATGCCGGCGCGGTTCGTCGGCGATGAAGCGCGGCTGCGGCAGGTCGTGCTGAATCTGGTCGGCAATGCGATCAAGTTCACCGCGGCGGGCAGCGTGCGCATCGAGGTGTCCTTCGACACGGTTGCAGGCGCAGGCGCGGATCAGGCCGTGGACGACGCGCCGCGGATGCTGCGGATCGAGGTGGCGGACACCGGCCCGGGCATCGTCGAAAGCGAGCATGCGCGGATTTTCAGCGCATTCCAGCAGGGCGACGAATCCCCGACGCGCGCGTATCCAGGCACCGGCCTGGGCTTGAAGATTTCCAGCGAATTGATCGCGATGATGGGCGGCCGTATCGAGGTGCACAGCGTGCCGGGCGCAGGCAGTGCCTTTGTGGTGATGGTGCCGGAGTCGACCCTGCCGGCAGAGCCCGCCGGACACGTGGACGCCGAATCCGCAGAGAGCACGGCAGAGAGCACGCCCGGCCCGGCGATCGCGTCGATTGCGGGTCTGCGGGTGCTGGTGGTCGAAGACAATGTGGTGAATGCATCGCTGATCCGGCTGCTGCTGGAGCGCGAGGGTTGCCTGGTGAGCGCTGCCGCCAGCGGCGTGCAGGCGCTGGACATGCTGGGTAGGCACGCATGGGATGTCGTGCTGATGGACTGCCAGATGCCGGAGATGGACGGCTATGCGGCCACGCGTTACTGGCGGCGCATGGAACTCATCGAACAACGTCCGCGGCTGCCGATCCTCGCGCTGACGGCCCACGCCATGGCCGATGACCGCAAGCGCTGTCTCGATGCCGGCATGGACGATTATCTGACCAAACCGGTGAAGCTCGATGCGCTGCGGGCGGTGTTGTCCCGATATGCTGGAGGCATAGCGGTTGCACCGGAACCCGATGGATTCAAGGAGATCGACATCGACACCGTAGACACCGTCGTAGCGGAGCCCGCAGTCACATGAGCCGTTTGCTGATCGTCGGCAGCACCGGCCTGGTGGGCGGGCTTGCCCTGGCCCGGGCGCTTGCGGATGCGCGTTTCGCGCAGGTGATCGCGCCCACGCGCCGCCCGCTGCCGCTGCAGCACGCCAAGCTTCAGAACCCGATCGTCGATTTCGATGCGCTGCCGGCGTCGGCAGCATGGTGGCAGGTCGATGCGGTGGTCTGCGGACTGGGCACCACCATCGGCGATGCCGGTTCACGCCCCGCATTTCGGCGGGTGGATTTCGATTACGTGCTGGCGGCGGCGACGCATGCCCGCGAAGCCGGTGCACTCAGCTTCGCGCTGACTTCTGCGCTGGGCGCCAATGCGCGCTCGGGCAATTTCTATCTGCGCACCAAGGGCGAAGCCGAAGATGCGTTGCGCACGCTTGGCTATCCGTCGCTGACCCTGGTGCGGCCGTCGATGATCGGCGGCGAACGCAAACAGCGGCGAGCGATGGAACACTTCACCGCACGGCTGATGCTGGCGGTCGAACCGCTGGTGCCGAAACGCTACCGGGTGGTGCGGGCGGAACGCATCGCGCAATGTCTGCTGAATACGGCATTCGCCGCGGAGCCGGGCGTGCGCGTGGTGGAATCCGAAAGGATCTGACGCGGGCCGGCATCGAACGGAGTGGAAAGTCGTCGCCATTTCGCGCGTCGACGCTGGAATGCGGGACGGCCCCCCTGTGTCTGCCTGCCCGCCAGACCGGCAATACCAATGAGTATGGATCGTTATAAATCCATGATTCCAAGCATGTTTTTGTTGCGGTGCGGCAGCTCCTGCGAATCCCTGCGGAACTCTGGAGCCAATGCCCCAACACTTCGGCGCACAATATGCGGTCTTGCCAAAGTTCCCGGATATTGCGTATGTCGACCGAAACCCCCTCCCTGCGTTTTGCCGATCTCGGCTTGGCCGAGACCGTGATGGCGGCGGTCGTCGAAGTCGGATATGAAACCCCGTCGCCCATCCAGGCCGCGACCATTCCCGCGCTGTTGGCCGGTCGTGACGTGCTTGGGCAGGCCCAGACCGGCACCGGCAAGACCGCAGCCTTCGCGCTGCCGCTGCTGTCGCGGCTGGATCTGAAGCAGGCCAAGCCGCAGGTGCTGGTGCTGGCGCCTACCCGCGAACTCGCGATCCAGGTCGCCGAAGCCTTCCAGCGTTACGCCAACAAGATTCCCGGCTTCCACGTGTTG
>JAYUIZ010000438.1:0-2116 GCA_043765595.1 Lysobacter sp.
ATGCGTTGCGGCTGCCGCCGGCGACCTCGACGAGCAAGGTGTCGAGCCCGGGGATGTGCTGTGCTGCGTTCTGTACTGCGTCGTGTGGGCGCATCTCGGGCATCCAGAGTCCTTGCGTGGTGAACAGGCGTGGCACCATGTTCCCGGACACGGCGCCTGACGGCAAGTATGCATGGATCGATGCCCGGCTTGTTGCCGATGTGCCTCGACCGCGGCCGGGCGGGCTCACGGGATGGGCCGATGCTTGGAAATCGTGCGGAAATGCGTACATGCCGTTGGATACGCGGCGTATCGCATGGCGGATGCAAGCGCGGCACTACCCACAACGACACGGCCCGGGACATGCCCGGGCCGTGTCGTGCATTTCACGGCATGAGTGCCAGCGGATTCCTTACCAGATCACGATGCGCTTTTCGCCATCGCGGAACATTGGATCGCCGGCTTTGCACGAGAACGCCTTCGCGAACGAAGGATGGTTCGAGGGCGAGCCCACCGCGCGGAAGTTCGCCGGTGCGTGCGAGTCGGTCACCAGACGCACTTCGAGTTCCTTCGGCGTGAAGTTGCGGCGCCACACGGTGCCCCAGTTCAGGAAGAAGCGCTGATCGCGGTCGATACCATCGACTTTAGGATCGAGCTTGCCAGCGCTCGCGCGCTGCAAAGCATCGTAAGCCACCGCCAGCCCGCCCAGATCGGCGATGTTCTCGCCCAGGGTCAGATTGCCGTTGACCATCTTGCCCGGTGCGGCTTCATACCCGTCGAACTGCGCTACCAGTTTGCTGGTGAGCGCGGAGAACGCCTTGGAGTCGGCTTCCGTCCACCAGTTCTCGAAGTTGCCGGTCGGTCCGAAACGGCTGCCCTGATCGTCGTAAGCATGGGTCATTTCGTGGCCGATCACCGCGCCGATACCGCCATAGTTCAGCGCGTCGTCCGCTTTCGCGTCGAAGAACGGCGGCTGCAAGATTGCGGCGGGAAACACGATCTCGTTCTGCAGCGGGTTGTAATAGGCGTTCACCGTCTGCGGACTCATGCCCCATTCGGTCTTATCCACAGGCTTGCCGATCTTCGACAGGCTCCACTGGTAATTGAACGCATTCGCCGCCAGCACGTTCTCGATATAGCTGTCGCGCGATGTCTGCAAACCATTCCAGTCGCGCCACCGATCGGGATAACCGATCTTCGGCGTGAACGTGGCCCATTTCTCCAGCGCCTTCTTCTTCGTCTCGGGGCTCATCCAAGCGAGATTCTCGATGCGGCCCTTCAGCGCCATGCTGAGGTTCTTCACCAGCTCTTCCATCCGCGCCTTGGACTCGGCTGGGAACGCCACCTGCACGTACATCTGGCCCAGCGCTTCGCCGGCTTGGCCCTCGATAGTGCCGAGCACGCGCTTCGCGCGCGGCCGCATTTCCTTCTGGCCGCGCAGGGTCTGGTTGTAGAAGTTGAAGTTTTCCTGGACGAAGGCCTTGCTGAGAAACGGCGAAGCGCCGTCCACCGTATGGAAACGGAGATAACTTTTCCAGACCGGAGCGGGGGTGTCGGCCAGCATCTTGCTGACTTCCGCATGGAACGCCGGAATCGCCAGCGAGAACATCTTCGGCGCCTCCACACCTTGCGACTCGAAGAACTTCGTCCACGGGAAATTCGGCGCCAGCTTGTCTGCTTCGGCGAGGCTGACCGGGTTGTAGGACAACCCGGCGTCGCGCGAGAGTTCTTCGCTCGATTTCGACACTTTCGCCAAACGCGTTTCAAAGGCGATCACGTCCTTGGCCTGCTTTGCCGCCTCGGCGGCGCCGATACCCGACAGTTGCAACACCTTGGCGATGTGCTTTTCGTACTCCGCCACGACGTCTTTCTTGTCGGTGTAGTAGCCGGGGTCCGGCAGTCCCAGACCGCCCTGGAAAGCGTAGGCGATGTTCATCGCGGAATTCTTGAAATCGGGGCTCGGGCCGAAACCGAAGACCGCCTGTTCGCCCATCGCGAACGACTGGCGCAGGTATTCGGCGACCCCGGGTCCGTTCTTCAGCGCGTCGATGGCATCGAGGCTGCTCTTCAGCGGCGCGATGCCTGCAGCTTCGATTTTGGCCTCGTCCATGCCGGTCGCCCAGAAATCGCCGACGAT
>JAYUIZ010000439.1:0-5874 GCA_043765595.1 Lysobacter sp.
ACTCAACCCACGCCACAAGACAGATTTGTAGTGTGCTGAGTCAAGCGAGAGGGAATGGCGAAGGAGGAAGGGGCGGCAGTTGCGGAGGTGCGTGCATCGCAGATGAATCAAGCCCGATACGCGAAACAATGTTCTTCGCTAAATTCTTGAAATCAGCGCCGGCGTCGCGAACGGCATACAGGTGGTTACCAATCGCGCCATCAGCCGAAGTCAGATCGAATATCGGTTTTCTGGCTTCAAGAGCCATCGGGACCAGACTGCGATAGTGCTTGAGCTGGGCTAGACAATTTTCGTCTTGATCCATCCAGTCGCTTTGCCCTCCCAGTACGCTGTCCTGATAAGTCGCGGGTATGCGGTCAACCCATCTCTTGTAAGCCTTGACAGGGCGAGAAAGACGCTCGCTATGTTGCATAAGCACATAGCCGGTCGGCTGCATCAGCCCTTCCGGCAAAGGGAACGAAGGGTTTGGCCAGTTGCTCAATCTCTTTTTCCAGTCGGAGCGCCAATCGCGTAAGGTTGGCCCGAGATTGTGCAACCCCTGCAACGAAAAAAGATCGGCTGCTAATGGGATGACGATATGATCGGTAGCGATCAGCGCTGAGCGGTTGATCGCACCCAGATTAGGACCGACGTCCGCGATGACAAGTTCGGCCTTGCATTGCTCTGCAGCCATTTGCGCAACCTGCCAAAAAGAAGACAGGATCCGCATTGGACGGTACTGGTTGCGAGAGTTCATCGCCTGTAGCCAAGCGCTGGATAAAGTGTCTTCATAGCCTGCCAGGCCCAAATCTCCTGGAACCAGATGTAGGTTGCTGCTTATTTTTATGGTGGCTGGAGTAAGAATGTCTCCTGTTTCCATCAATGGCAGCAGACATTTGAATATGGTGTCTGGCCCATTGATGCCGAGTTCGTCGTTCCACAGTTCTTCCAGTTGCTCTTCTGAAAGAAATGCAGATGTTAAGTTCGCTTGGGGATCAAGATCGATCGCTACGACATTCAACCCCATTTTTGAAAGCATCCACGACAGGTGGAAGACCAGCGAAGTCTTGCCGACCCCGCCTTTGTTATTGAAGAAAGTGACAACGGGAATACTCATGGCGCTCTCCGGAGCGTGACCAGAACAGTATTCTGCTGCACGTCAAATTCGGGCGGAGGGTTTCCATTATCTTTCATGGCTTTGCGTGTTTCCGCGATTCCGAAACCGAAGCGTTGTACGTATCCGAGATTCTTCAGTACCGTCGCTATGGCCGGGTTGCGATAGTCACTGGCGCCAGGGTTGCCGAATGTTTCACTCGTTACGATGCCATATGGCCCGCCGGGGCTGTGAATTTCGATTCGGTCATCGAACCAGTAAATGCGTACTGGCGCATTCGTGTTTTCGTAAGTGCGGTGAAGTACGGCATTGCGCGACATTTGTTGCAAAGCACTTAGCGGATATTGAGACGAACGTATTTCGCGGCTGGTACCAGAAGTAAATTCGACGGAAACTGCCAATGTCGCTTTGATTTTCTCATCCAGCCTGCGCAGCATGGTGTCTAGGGTGCCGTCGATTTCCTGCTCGTCGAGTATCGGGTCGCCCCATTCCGTCCCGCGGATCCTCAGAAATTCGATGTAAGCGCAAGGAATCCAACTTCTCGGGCTTTTGCCAATCGCCAGAAGACCGATGACCGTCGGAGTTGGATCAGCGACAGATGCGATCATGCCCATGGAAGCCAATCGTTCTTCATAGCTGCGACCGTTTGCGTTCAGAACGTCGGCGGCGACTGCCATTGGAAGATATTCGCCTTGAAAAACCGTTTGGTTTAATTCTGCAATCGGGCAGCCGCGTATAGGATGTGTATCAAAAGTGCGGTCGCCGTAACGACGTTTCTCGTTGAGAATGCGTTCGTTTTGCGCACTGGCAATGCCTCTTCTCGGTCCGGTGCGGATCCAGATGCGTCCTTCGTAGCGAACCGGCGGGGCATAGGCAGGTCAAACAGTGACTGTTGCTACTGACGTGCCGTTCAATACTCTTTTCTCGACCGTCATCGTCGGGGGAGGAACGGTTTTCCCGTCTGTTTTCATGTCCGACAATGTCAGCAGAAGCGCGTCGGTGACATCGATATTTGAAGCACTTCCATCGTCATTGATGCCGACGAAGATCACCCTGGGATTTGCTTCTCCGTGGCCGGGAAGATCGTTTGCAAACGCGCACAGCGCTTGGCGGCACTCGTCTGGCGCATTTCCCATCCAAGCGCTTTTTCGTTCGACCCGATCCGACTCCAGATCCGTGAGTAGTTGCAGCAGTTGTGCATCGGTCAGCGGTGTCATCGAAGTTCTGCTTCGTAGTTCATGGTAATCGAGTATGCGATAACGATCTGATCATAGCGAAAAACCGGCATGCTACGGTTTGCCCTGTCCATTCGCGCTTTTCGCTCAGATGATCAAAACGCATCGGGCCGCTAAAGCGGCCCGATGCGGTAATGTTGAAGAGATGGTGTCGGCTTACTTCAGCCCGGCTGCACTGCGCAGGTCGTCGGCCTTGTCGGTCTTTTCCCATGAGAACGCGGTCGCGGTATGGGTCTTACCGGCGGCGTCGACGTAGGTCACTTCCTTCGGCTTGCGGCCGAAGTGGCCGTAAGCGGCGGTGTCCTGGTAGATCGGATGGATCAGGTCGAGCATCTTGACGATGCCGTACGGGCGCAGGTCGAAGTGCTTGCGGATCAGCTTCTCGATTTTGTCGTCGGAGATCTTGCCGGTGCCGAAGGTGGTGACCGAGATCGAGGTCGGCTCGGCCACGCCGATCGCGTAGCTGACCTGCACTTCGCAGCGGTCGGCCAGACCCGCGGCGACGATATTCTTGGCGACGTAGCGTGCGGCGTAGGCGGCCGAACGGTCGACCTTCGACGGATCCTTGCCCGAGAACGCGCCGCCGCCGTGACGGGCCATGCCGCCGTAGGTGTCGACGATGATCTTGCGGCCGGTCAGGCCGCAGTCGCCCACCGGGCCGCCGATCACGAAGATGCCGGTCGGATTGATGTGGACCTTGTTTTTGGGCAGCGTGTCCAGCCACTTCTTCGGCAGCACCGGCTTGAGGATGTGCTCGTACACGGCTTCGACCAGATCCTTCTGTTTGATGCCCGGGTCGTGCTGGGTCGACAGCACCACGGCATCGAGGCCGATCACCTGGTGCGCGTCGTCGTAGCGCAGGGTGACCTGCGACTTGGCATCCGGGCGCAGCCACGGCAGCTTGCTGTTCTTGGCTTTGCGGACCTTGGCCTGCTGCTCGACCAGACGGTGCGAGTAGTAGATCGGCGCCGGCATGAATTCCGGGGCTTCGTTGCAGGCGTAGCCGAACATCAGTCCCTGGTCGCCCGCACCTTGTTCTTCCGGCTTCTTGGCTTTCTTGCTGGTGCCGTCAACGCCAGCGGCGATGTCCGGCGACTGCTTGCCCAGCATATTGATGATGGCGCAGGTGTGGCCGTCGAAGCCGACGTCGGAATTGTTGTAGCCGATGTCGTTGATGACCTTGCGGGCCAGCGATTCGATGTCCACCCAGGCGTTGGTGGTGACTTCGCCCGCGACGATCGCCGCGCCGGTCTTCACCAGGGTTTCGCAGGCGACGCGCGCGCGCTTGTCCTGGGTCAGGATGGCGTCGAGCACGGCGTCGGAAATCTGATCCGCCATCTTGTCCGGGTGGCCTTCGGACACCGATTCGGAGGTGAAGAGGTAGCTGGACATCGACTGGTCTTCCTTTGTTGATTAATGGATCCCGCTGCGGGGATGGTTATATCCCTTGATCGGGATGAAAAGATGGGTGCGAATCATACACCCCCGGCTTGTCGCTTGCATGACCGCCGGGCGGCACGGCCGCAGACGTGGCCGGGTATGGCCCGGAAGTGTCACGCAAGCGCCCTGGGAATGCCATGCGTTTCACGCGAGCGCCGGGTAACACCCTGTCAGCCTCTTGCCCCTGTCAACCCCCCGGCGAATCTCTGGATACACGCCCCGGCGTGCTACAACCCCGGACGGCGTGGTGACGCCGCGCATCTTCGAGGAGCGCAAGAAACGCTTCAGTGGCGGCAGTATTTCCTCGTCCATCGATCTCGCCCTGAAGCTGGTGGACAACATCGCTGGGCCGCAGGCCGCGCAGACCAGCCAGCTCTTCGCGCAATACGCGCCGTCGCCGCCGGTGAATGCGGGCGACCCCACCGAGGCATCGCCGGAGCTGGTGATCAGCGTGACCCAGTCGCAGGCGTCGTTCACCGCCGGCCTGATCGCGGCTACCAATACAGTGCTGGGGCAGAGCGCCTGAGCGGCCGAGCACCTCAGCAGCGCTTCATGCGTTCTGGTTTGCCGGCGGCGGCGGGCCGGTTAGCATCGCGGGATGGATTCCCTCAGTCAGATCGTTCTGGGCGGCGCGCTCGCCGCTGCCATCGCTCCCGCCGCTCACCGTCGCGCTGCCCTGCTGGCCGGCGCGGCGCTGGGCACCTTGCCGGATCTCGACAGCATTCCGCTGGCGCTGCTGTTCGACGACCCGGTGATGCGGATGACCTGGCATCGCAGCATCAGCCATTCGCTGTTCGTGCTGCCATTCGTCGCGACCCTGATCTGGTGGCTGTACAGACGCCGCGGCGGACGGGTGGCGGCGTCGCCGCTGCGCTGGTGCTTCGCGATGCAGGCGGCGCTGATCACCCATCCGCTGCTGGACGCCTTCACCGTCTACGGCACCCAGCTGTGGTGGCCGCTGAAGACGCCGCCAACGATGTGGTCGAGCGTCTTCATTATCGACCCGCTATACACCGTATGGCTGTTGGTCGCGTGCGTGATCGCGTGGCGCGCCCGCGAACGCGCCGTCGCCCAACGGGTGTTGGTCGCCGGGCTGGTGCTGAGCACCGCGTATCTCGGCTGGTCGCTGGTGGCGAAGGCCATGGTCGATCGCGCCGCCGACGAGGCGCTTGCGTCCATCGGTCTGCAGAACGCACCGCGTTTCAGCGTGCCGATGCCCTTCAATACCCTGCTGTGGCGGGTAGTGGCGATGACGCCCGATGGCTACGTCGAGAGCGAGCGCTCGTTGGTCGCGGATCGCGGCCCGATGCGTTTCATCGCGCGGACGTCGGACGTGGCCGCGCTGCGCGATGTCGCGGACTATCAAGCGGTGGTTAGACTGCGCTGGTTCAATCACGGCTTCATGAAGGCGCAGGAGCGCGACGGGACGCTGCTGCTGTCCGATCTGCGCATGGGACTCGAGCCCGACTACATCTTCAATTTCGTCGTCGCCGAACGCACCGGCGCGGACTGGCGGGAAATTCCGCCGCAGCAACAGCAATGGCCATGGGATGCCGCCGGGCGGCTGCGTGAAATGTGGGGCAGGATCTGGAAAGAGCCATCGCCGCCATAGGTGGCGGCGTGCTGGACTGACGGTTGCGAACCTTGGCTTTGATCGTGTCCGCAACCGCCGCCTAGTCGCTCAGGCGTGGGTTGCCGGGATCGGCGGTGGGTCGCCAGCCGTACGAGATTCGTTCAGCCGCATCCAACTGCTCACGGTTTTGCCGAAACGGGCGATCATCAGCATGTTCATGAAGTGCATCACGCCCAGGATCAGGATCGAAAGCCCGATGCGCGAGCCAAGCGCCGGAATGAGATTGATCTGCTGGGTCGGCCACGCGTTCAGTCGCAGGCAGATGAAGCCGATGTTCACCAGATAGAAGCCGATGACCAGCAGGCGGTTGGTGCTGGCTGCCAATTCTGCGTCCTGCCCGAAGCAGCGGGTCAGAAACACTTCCCCCGAGCGGGACAGGACGCGTGCGACCCAGATCGTCATACCGATCGAGACGGCAAGGTAAATCCCGTAGCTGATGTGATCCATGGTGGGGCTGGTGAAGGGCTGCATGG
>JAYUIZ010000440.1:0-2100 GCA_043765595.1 Lysobacter sp.
CGGCGGGTTTGGCGGCAGCGGCCCGCGCTGCAGCGCGCTGGGCCGCGGCGCGTTCGGCAGCGGCCTTGGCGGCAGCGGCGCGCAGCCGGCCGATCACATCCTGCAGCGCCTTGGCATCGCTGCCCAGCGCCTGTTCGCGTTCGCTGCGGTCGCGATAACGCTGCTCCAGTTCGCCGAGGGTGGCGGTGCGCGCGCGGCGATCGCGGGTCAGCGACGCGAGCTGCGTGCGCTGGCGGTCGCGTGCGGCGTCCAGCGCCGTGCGTTTCTCGGCGATCCGGGTTTCCATCTGCGCCAGTTCGGCCAGCTCGGCGCTCAGCGCCGCGGTGCGCTGCAGGCGCTGGCGCTGCAGGTAGCGGTAATAAACCAGTTGGCGCTGGGTGTCGGCGACGCGATCCTGCGCCAGCATCACCTTCAGCGGCGCATGGTCGCCCTGCGCGTAGGCGGCGCGCAGCAGCGAGGCGAGTTCGCGTCGGGTCGCCGCTTCCTGCACGCGCAGGGCGTCACGACGCGCATTGAGCTGGGCCAGCGCCACCTGCTCACGCGCGAGTTCGGTTTCGGCTGTGTGCAGCGCGCGGCTGGAATCGCCGACGCGCTCATCCACCGCGCGCAGCTCGCGGCTGGCGGCGCCGCGCTGGCCTTCCAGCCGGCGACGTTCGGCCGCCACGTCCTTGAGTTCTCGCTGGACCGTCTCCAGCCGACGCTGCGCCTCGCGACCGGTCGACTGCTGCGCCTGCGCCGGCCATGCCAGTGACCACAGCAGCGCAACCGCGACCAGCAGGCGCAGGGCTGTGCTCATCATCCGGCGTCCGGAAGCGCAGCATCCAGCAGCGCGGCATCAAACAAAGAACGGCCGCTCATCTCCGCCGGCTGCGGCAGGCCGAGCAGATCAAGCATGGTCGGCGCCACGTCGCGCAGTGCGCCGCCGCTGCGCAGGCGCACATCCACACGCGCACCCACTGGCGCATCCCATACCAGCACAAACGGCACCGGCCCCACGGTGTGCGCGGTATGCGGCTGGCCGGTGTCGGGGTCGCGCATCATTTCCAGATTGCCGTGGTCGGCGGTGACCAGCAGCGCGCCGCCGGCCGCGCGTACCGCGGCTTCGACCGCGCCGATGGCGATATCCACCGCCTGCGCCGCCAGGATCGCGGCCTGCAGGTCGCCGGTGTGGCCGACCATGTCCGGGTTGGCGATGTTGCAGAC
Source organism: Lysobacter sp. (assembly GCA_043765595.1). Lineage (GTDB taxonomy): Bacteria > Pseudomonadota > Gammaproteobacteria > Xanthomonadales > Xanthomonadaceae > Lysobacter_I. Next base: position 1,204 of record JAYUIZ010000440.1, read on the forward strand.
CACCACGTCGAAACGCCCGGAATCGATCGCATCGACCAGCTTTGCGGTGAGTTCCGGACAGCTCATTTCCGGCTGCAGATCGTAGGTCGCGACTTTCGGGCTGGGCACGAGGATGCGTTCTTCGCCAGCGTACAAATCTTCGCGGCCACCGCTGAAGAAAAAGGTGACGTGCGCGTATTTCTCGGTTTCGGCGATACGCAACTGGGTGAGACCATGCGCGGCCAGCACTTCGCCGAAGGTGTTGCGCAAATCGTCCGCCGAGAATGCCACCGGCGCCGGCAAACGGGCGTCGTATTCGGTGAGACACACGAAGCGCGACAGCGCCGGGCGGCGCACGCTGTCGTCGAACCCTTCGAACGCGGGATCGACGAACGCTGCGGCAAGCTGGCGCGCGCGGTCGGCGCGGAAATTCATGAATACGATGGCGTCGCCGTCACGCATTGGCTGCGCGCCATCAAGGACACCGTCATCAATGACAGTAGGCGCGACGAATTCGTCGTTCTCGCCACGCGCGTACGCGGCGGCGAGTGCGCTCAACGCATCCAGCGCACGCTGCTCGCCCTGCGCTTCGACGATGACGTCCCAGCCGCGACGCAGGCGGTCCCAGCGCTTGTCGCGATCCATCGCGAAATAGCGGCCGCCGACGCTGGCGATGCGCGCGTTGCCCAGCGCGTCGCACTTCGCCTGCAGCGCGCGCAGGCTGGGTTCGGCCGAACGCGGCGGCATGTCGCGGCCGTCGAGGAACGCATGCACCGCGACGCGTTCAACGCCTTCGCGTGCGGCGAGTTCCAGCATCGCGAAGATGTGCTGTTCGTGGCTGTGCACGCCGCCGGGCGACAGCAGGCCCATCACGTGCAGCGTTCCGCCCGAAGCCTTCGCGGCATCGCAGGCAGCGCG
>JAYUIZ010000441.1:0-5829 GCA_043765595.1 Lysobacter sp.
CTGCCAACCCAGACTTGTGATCATCGAATCGAAGCTCTGGTCCGGGTAGGCCAGCGAGGTGGACAGGGTCGGCTGGTCTTCGGCGTAGCCGTCCACGTCGATGCGCTGCATCAACACGCTGGCAACCGGACCGTGGGTCAGCGCTTCATTGCTGAAGTTGAAGCCGGCGTTGATGCCGAAGGTCAGGTTGTTGCCGTCGGGCGAACCGCTGTGGCTGCGCTTCGCCGGGCCAAGCCAGACTTCGCGATCCACTTCGTAGCGGACCAGGGTATAGCTGAGCTGGCCGTTTACCCAGGCGCGGTCGCCATACCAGCCGGCAAAACCGCCGAGGGTGCCGTCGAGCTGCTCGAAATCGCCGGCGCGCAGGCCGAAGTTCGAGAAGTTGCGGCCGAGGCCGGCGAAGCCGCCGTAGACGAAGTTGCCGTTGGTCCAGTCGATACCGCCGGTGAAGGCCGGGCCGACGCCGTCGTACTTGTTGCCGCTGTCGTAGCGCTGGAAATCGGCGCGGCCGTCGAACCACCAGCGCATGCCGTCGCCTTCGGGCTTGGCGGCGAGATGGCTGGACACGCGATCGGCGCGGGCGCGGCCGACCACGGCGGTGGCGTGCGGCAGGATCGCGATCTGACGCGGGGCTTCCAGCACCGACACCGCGTACTGCGACAGGATCTGGTGCGCGCGGCTGGTGGGATGCACGCCGTCGGCGAACAAATAGGTGTTTGGCGCGTTGGGTGTGACGTAGCTGCTCGGGTTGCAGGTCAGTGAGTTCGCGGTGATCTGCGGCTGGCAGGCGGTGCCGGTGATGTTGCCGAAGCCGTAGGTCGACGGCGCGGCGGTGATCTCGCGGATCAGGTTGAAGGTATCGAGCGGGATCACCCGCAGGCCGCTGCTGGCCAGGCCGCTGAACAGCGCGTTGTTGTAGCTGGTGGTCAGCGCGGTGCCCTGCGCCTGCGCGGTGGTGCCCAGGGCGCGGAAGGCCGGGGTCAGACCGAGATCCGGCACGGTTGCCACCATCACGTAGCGGGCGCCCGCGCCCTGCAACTGGGCGACGATGCCGATTTCCGCGGCAACCGCACCCGAGATGGTGGTGGTTGGCGGCGCGCCGGCGTTGGTGATCGCGAACAGATCGTTGGCGCCGCCCCATACGGTGTAGAGCGCGCGGCTGTCGGCGCGGCCGCCGTTGGCGGCGAGGTAATTGGCGACCTGGGTGGCCATCGACGGAATCGGGCCGAGCGCGCCAATGGTATTGATGCCGACGCGGGCGCCGCCTGCTGCGTAATTGGTGCCGGTCTGGCCGCTACCGTTCGGCGCGGCGCCGGTGCCGTAGAAATCGGCCAGATACTGTGACCAGACGAAGCCGGGGTTGGTGGTGAACTGGCCGGTGACCGGGCGGACGCTGGCCGGCAGCAGCGGACGGAAGAAACCGCTGTCGGTGAGGCTGTCGCCGAAGAACACGGTCTGAGAATAAGGACCCGCGGCGGAAGCCGGCATGGCGGCGCCGGCGGTGACCGCGATGACGGCGGCGGCGAGAAGACTGCGGATGGGCCGCTTGGCCCCACGATTGAAAGACATACCCCACTCCCGGAATAATGAGAAAACAGACGGATTTCCCCGGCGCTTCTGCTGTACGGCGCCGGATGGTGGCCGCATGGTTTCACGAAGACCTTTGTGACTCAAGTGTGACAAGTCCGCGAAGGCAGACGGGCGCTGGGCATACCGACGCCCCCGGGCGACAATTCCCGCATGGACATCCGACTCAACGGCGAGCCGCTCGCCCTGCCCGCCTCATGCACGCTTAGCGAGCTGCTCTCCGCCCAAGGCCTAGCCGAACGACGGGTGGCGGTGGAGGTCAACGGCGAGATCATTCGCCGCGCACGTCATACCGACCATCGATTGGCCGATGGCGATGTGGTTGAGATCGTGCATGCGCTGGGCGGGGGGTGAGCAGTAGCAGTGCCTTGGACGGCATTCCATCCGCCGGATAGTGCGTCGCTGTTCATCGCGACTTGCGTCGCTCCCACAAAGCTGTCTTCGCCACAAAGGCGGCATTGAACGCTCACGGAAGTTCGTCGCGGCTTCCGCCGCTTCCACAGGAGCTTCGGCAGTGCATGCGGCAGTTCATCGGGGCTGACGTGCCTTCTGCAGGCGGCATCGGGATGCCTTCAGGGCGCCGCTCGGGGCCTCGATCGGCGATAATCCCGCGATGACCGCACTCCACGCATACGACGACACGCTCGTCATCGCCGGTAAGACCTATCGCTCGCGTCTGTTGACCGGCACCGGCAAATTCAAGGATCTCGACGAAACCCGACGCGCTACAGACGCAGCCGGCGCCGAGATCGTCACTGTCGCGATCCGCCGGACGAACATCGGCCAGAACCCTGGCGAACCGAATCTGCTAGACGTGCTACCGCCGGACCGTTACACCCTGCTGCCCAACACCGCCGGCTGCTACACCGCCGACGACGCGGTGCGCACTTGCCGGCTCGCGCGCGAGCTGCTGGACGGCCACAACCTGACCAAGCTCGAAGTGCTGGGCGACCCGCGAACGTTGTTCCCCGACGTGGTGCAGACGCTCAAGGCCGCCGAGATTCTCGTCGCCGACGGCTTCGAGGTGATGGTCTACACCAGCGACGACCCGATCCTGGCCAAGCGCCTCGAAGAAATCGGCTGCGTCGCGGTGATGCCGCTGGCCGCACCCATCGGCTCGGGCCTCGGCATCCAGAACCGCTACAACCTGCTCGAAATCATCGAGAACGCCAAGGTGCCTATCCTGGTGGATGCCGGCGTGGGCACCGCCTCGGACGCGGCGGTCGCGATGGAGCTGGGCTGCGACGGCGTGCTGATGAACACCGCCATCGCCGGCGCCAAAGATCCGGTGCGCATGGCATTGGCGATGAAGCTGGCGATCGAGGCCGGCCGCCACGCCTTCCTCGCCGGCCGCATTCCGCGCAAACGCTACGCCTCGGCGTCGTCGCCGGTGGATGGGTTGATCGGATAGGCCATGATGAAGGAGACGATGCGACCGGAATACCATCGCGAGAATCTCGGCGTTGGCATCCGCGGAAAATATCTGCGGCGCGACGGCAATGCGCCTCCTGCTCTGCTTCCTAACGATCGCTCGAACTCTTCCGCTTCGGCGGCCAGAGGCCTCGAAGCGACACGCACAACCCGCAAGCGACGCTGAGACGATGACCTCGGATCACGCTACCGACCAACCCTTCACCGTCGAACCGGGCCAGCGGAAAATCCGCAGCTTCGTGCTGCGCCAAGGCCGCTTCAGCCCGGCGCAGCAGCGTGCGTTCGACGAGCTGTGGCCGCGCTTCGGTCTGGACTACAGCGCCAGCGTCCGCGATTACGACACGATCTTCGGCCGCAGCGCACCTCGGGTGGTGGAAATCGGTTTCGGCAACGGCGATGCGCTGCGGTTCGCGGCGAAACAGGACGCGTCGCGCGATTACATCGGCATCGAAGTCCACGCGCCCGGCGTCGGCCGGCTGTTGAATGCGCTGGGCGAAGACGGCAGCGACCACGTGCGCGTCTACCGCCACGATGCGGTGGAAGTGCTGACCCACGACATCGCGGAGGGCAGCCTCGACGAAATCCGCATCTATTTCCCGGATCCGTGGCACAAGAAGCGCCACAACAAACGTCGTCTAGTGCAGCCCGACTTCGCCACGCTGCTGGTGCGCAAACTGCGCGTCGGCGGCCGACTGCATCTGGCCACCGACTGGCAGGACTACGCCGATCAGATGTGGGACGTGCTGGACGCCACGCCCGGGCTGCGCAACCTCGCCGGTACGCGCGGCCACGTACCGCGGCCCGAATGGCGGCCGCAGACCCATTTCGAGACGCGCGGCCAGAAACTCGGCCACGGGGTGTGGGATCTGTTGTACGACAAAATGCCGACCATCGACGACCCGCCAACCGACCAGCTCAGCGACTGATGGAAAACACCCTGACCCTCACCAGCGATATGCAGCTCGTCCTCGGGCTGACGGTGATGACGATGGTGTTGTTCCTGTTCGAGCGCCTGCGCGCCGACGTGGTGGCGTTGGTGGTGCTGGTATTGCTGGGCCTGACCGGGCTGGTAGCGCCGGAAGATCTGTTCAACGGGTTTTCCGGCAACGCGGTGATGAGCGTGATCGCGACCATGATCCTCGGCGCCGGCCTGGACCGCACCGGTGCGCTGAACCGCCTGGCCGGCTGGCTGCTGCGCCGCGCCCACGGCGTCGAACATCGCCTGCTGCTGTACACCTCGGCCATCGCCGGCCTGAACTCGTCGGTAATGCAGAACCCGTCGGTGATGGCGCTGTATCTGCCGGTCGCCTCGCGGCTGTCCTCGCGCACCGGCGTGCCGCTCTCCCGCCTGCTGCTGCCGATCGCGGTCGCCATCGTCATGGGCGGCGCGCTGACCATGGTCGGCAACTCGCCGCTGATCCTGCTCAACGACCTGCTGGTGTCGGCCAACAACAGCCTGCCCTCGGGAATGATGACGCTCAAGCCGCTGCCGATGTTCGCACCGATGCCGATCGGCCTCGCCCTGCTCGCCGCGGGTCTGGCGTACTTCCATTTCTTCGGCGACAAACGGCTGCACGACAACCCCGCCGACGCGGGCGTCACCCCGGCGCGCACCGAAAGTTATTTCGCCAGCGCCTACGGCATCGATGGCGACGTGTACGAACTCACGGTCACTGCCGACAGCCCGCTGGTGGGTATGTCGCTGGGCGAAACCGAAGCGCTGCACGATGCGCCGCTGATCCTCGCCCTGAAGACCGGCAGCGAATCGCGGCTGGCGCCGCCGGCCGATGTGCGGATCTGGGTCGGCAGCGTGCTTGGCGTGATGGGGCCACGCCAGACCATCGTCGATTTCGCCCAGAACCGCTTCCTGCGCACCAGTTCGCGGCTGCGCGAGTTCGCCGACCTGTTCAATCCCGCGCGCGCCGGTATTTCCGAGGCGGTGATCCCGCCCAATTCCACCTTCATCGGCAAGAGCGCGACCGAGCTGCAGCTGCGCAAGCGCTACAACCTGCGCCTGCTCGCGATCAATCGTGACAAACAGGTGCTGCGCGAGAACGTCCGCGAGCTGCCGCTGCGTGCCGGCGATCTGCTGGTGCTGCACAGCATCTGGCAAGACCTGGCGCAGGCCGCGAGCAACCGCGACTTCGTGCCGGTCACCGATTATCCAAAGGCCGAACAGCGCCCGCACAAGTTCAAGATCGCGATGACGATCTTCGGCATCACCATGCTGATCGCGCTGTCGTCGCGCATCCCCGCGTCGGTCGCGCTGATGACCGGTGTCGCCGGCATGCTGATCACCGGCGTGCTGAAAATGGACGAGGCCTACGCCGCCATCAACTGGAAGACCGTGTTCCTGATGGCCTGCCTGATTCCGCTGGGCTGGGCGATGGATTCCAGCGGCGCCGCGGCCTGGGTGGCCGCGCACTCGCTGGACCGGCTACCCGAGGGCACGCCGGTGTGGCTGCTGGAAATCGCGATGGGCCTGCTGGCCACCGCCTTTTCGCTGGTGATCAGCCATGTCGGCGCGACCATCGTGATGGTACCGATCGCGATCAATCTCGCGCTGGCCGCCGGCGGCGACCCTACCGCGTTCGCGCTGATCGTGGCGCTGTCAGCATCCAACAACTTCATGACCGCCTCCAACCCGGTGATGTCGATGATCACCGGCCCCGCCGGTTACACCGCGAAGGAACTGTGGAAAGTCGGCGGCCCGCTGTGCCTGATCTACACCGGCATCGTGGTGCTGGTGGTGAATCTGCTGTTTTGAGCCGGTGCCGTCGGCGCACTGCGCGCAGACGGTGCCGCGCGTGG